>DASXGD010000400.1:0-3177 GCA_036489245.1 Occallatibacter sp.
GCATACCTGGGCCGCCCCGGGGGCCGGCATTGCGGAGCACGAGGATATCGTCGGGCACAACATCGAGGTCGGGAAGGTCGATGCGGCCGGCCATGTCCTCGACCGAGTCGAAGACGACTGCACGGCCGCTGTGGCGGAGAAAGCCGGGCGACGCAGCGGAGTGCTTGATGACGGAGCCCCGAGGGGCAAGATTGCCATGGAGGATGGCCATGGCGCCTTCCTTCTTGAGGGGCTCGGCGAGAGTGCCGATGACGTCCTGCCTGGGGACCGTCTCGGCGTGGGCGATGGAGTCCTCGAGCGGATGGCCGGAAATGGTAGGCGTGGACGTATCGAGTCGTAGAGCAAGTTCGCGCAGCAGCGCGGGCATGCCGCCGGCGTAATGGAAATGCTCCATGTAGTGCGTGCCGGAGGGCTTGAGGTTGAGCAGGACGGGGATCTCGCGGCCCAACTGGTCAAACGCAGCGGGGTCGAAGGGAACGCCGGCGCGTCCCGCAATTGCGGTGAGGTGGATCAGCGCGTTGGTGGATCCGCCAATGGCCTGGAGGACGATGCAGGCGTTGCGAATGGAAGCGGGAGTGATGAGGTCGCCGGGCCGGGGCGAGCCCGCAATTGCCATCTCGGTAGCGCGCTTACCGCTGGCTTCGGCAATGCGCCGGCGGTCGGCGTGGGTCGCAGGCGCCGTGGCCGACATCGGCAGGGAGAGCCCGAGCGCTTCAATGACACAAGCCATCGTGCTTGCGGTGCCCATCACGCCGCAGGTTCCGACGGTTGGACAAAGGCGGCCGCTGACGAGTTCAATTTCACCTGCGTCGACAGAGCCGGCGCGGTGCGCGGCCCAGAAGCGGCGACAGTCCGTACAGGCGCCGAGGATTTCTCCGCGATGATGGCCGACTAGCATGGGACCGGTGGGAAGTACGACAGCGGGCATGTCGACACTGGCGGCGGCCATGACCTGGGCCGGGAGATTCTTGTCGCAGCCCCCGATAAGAACGACGGAGTCCATCGGCTGGGCGCGGATCATCTCCTCGGTGTCCATCGCAAGCAGGTTGCGGAGGAACATCGAGGTGGGGTGGGCAAAACTCTCGGCGATGGAGATGGTCGGGAAAACCATCGGCAATCCGCCGGCGAGCATGACGCCGCGCTTGACGCTCTCAATAAGGTCAGGGACGTTGCCGTGGCACGGATTGTAGTCGCTCCCGGTGTTGGTGATGCCGACGATGGGACGATCGAGCGCGTCATCGGAGAAGCCCATGGCCTTGATGAAGGCTTTACGCAGGAAGAGCGAAGACCCCACGTCGCCGTAGTTGGTCAGCCCCTTGTACAGCCCCTTTGTCATTGCCGGGTCCTTTGAGCATGGATGAGTCTTCTTGAACCGGTTGTCACTTCACCGCTCACGCCGGATTGAATCCGAGCCGGCATGAATCGAGCCGCCGTGAATCGTGCGAGGACGCTTGCGCCGCAATTCGTGCTTCATCGGAAATCGCGATTATACTGACCGCAAATATTCAATATACAGATAAGCCCGCGGTCCCTATACTCAGCAACGATTCGACTTTGAGAAACGGGGGAGTATCGGTCGTGGCGTGGTGGGGAGCGCTGACCATTGCCGGTGTGCTTGCTGCGATTCTGAGCCGCAGACTGTCGCCACTGGCCGCATTGGTGCTCATTCCCGTCCTCGCGTCATTGGCGAGCGGCTTCGGATTGCGCACTTCGGGATTCATCATCAGCGGCATTCAAAGCATGGCCTCCGTCATCTCCATGTTTGTCTTTGCCATCCTCTTTTTCGGCGTCCTTACCGATGCCGGCATGCTGAATCCCCTGATCCACTGGATACTTCGTCTGGTCGGCAAGCATCCCGTGCGTATCGTGCCGGGCACATTTCTGCTCGCCCTGTTGCTCCACCTCGATGGGTCGGGAGCGGTGGTCTTTCTTATCGCTTTGCCGGCACTCCTGCCGCTCTATGATGAGGTCGGCATCGACCGCCGAATTCTCGCCTGCGCCGCGTCGCTCGCCGCCGGGGTCAACTTTCTTCCCTGGACCGGCCCCACGCTTCGAGCCGCAGCGTCGCTGCACGTATCCACGATCGCGCTTTTTCGCCCGCTGTTTCCCGTGCAGGTCGTCGGCCTTCTCTTTGCTCTTGGCATTTGCACGTGGCTGGGCCTGAAGGAGGAACGCCGTCTTCGACACGATGAGCCCGCGCCCGCGCCTGGCTCACCAGCATTGTTACCTCAACAGATCGGAGGCCGCGTCGGTCTCAACATCGCACTGACGATTGCCGTCCTCGGAGCGGCGCTCACCGGAAAAGTGGAGCCCGCCGCCTGTTTTATGCTCGGAACCGTTCTCGCCCTCATCGTCAACTTCCCCAACGCCGAGCGCCAGCGCATCCAGATTGAAGCGCACGCGAAGGCCGCCATCACCATGACCGCGATTCTCTGCGCTGCCGGCTGCTTCACCGGGATCCTGAAAGGCACGGGCATGCTCGCTGCCATGGCCATGGCGTGTGTGCATGCGCTTCCCGCGCACTTCGGGCCGCACATTCCGTTTCTGCTGGCGCTTGTGGCCATGCCGCTCAGCATCGTCTTCGATCCGGATTCCTTCTACTTCGGTGTGCTTCCTGTTCTGGCCACCACTGCGGGAGCCTACGGAGTGGCTCCGACTACGGTCGCACAGGCCGCACTGCTGGGGATGCACACGACTGGGTTCCCGGTCAGCCCGCTTACGCCGGCCACGTTTCTTGTCACCGGCCTTACGGGAGTCGACCTCGGCGATCACCAGCGTTTCACCGGCCCCTTTCTCTTTATAGCGTCTGTCGTAATGGCCTTGGCTGCCGTCGCACTAGGCATATTTTCCTTTTGAACGAGGACTGATGAAGAAAATACGCATCGGAGCCGGAGCAGGATTCGCTGGCGATCGCATCGAGCCCGCCGTCGAATTGGCGCGCGACGGCCGCCTCAACTATCTCGTCTTCGAATGTCTCGCGGAGAGAACCATCGCGCTGGCTCAATTGAGCAGGCGGCAGGGCCGCAACTCCGGCTTCGATCCCCTGCTCCGCGCGCGCATGGAAGCTGTCCTGCCCTTCAGCGCCAGCCATGGCACGCGCATCATCACCAACATGGGGGCGGCTAATCCCGAGGCTGCCGCACGCGAAGTCATATCGATTGCCCGCACACTCGGCCT
>DASXGD010000422.1:0-5956 GCA_036489245.1 Occallatibacter sp.
ACATCGACCGCGCCCGTGCGGGGCGCCTGGTTCAGAAAGCGGAATGCCGAGTGACCCGCGGCCGCGGGCGTCTGCTGGTCTTGAAGCACCGTCACAATGTAGGCCGTGGGCGAGGCGCCGTTATCGGTGAGAAAGACGGAGTGCTGCATGCCCGCATTCAGGGTGGCGGCCGCGGCCACCAGCGTCGCGCCGCCCGTCGCCTGCGTTACCTTGATCTGCGCCGCGGGAGAAGGCTTTGCCGTGCCGTAATTGGAGATATAGCCCTGACCGATGTTGCCGGCGAACAGCGTGTTCTCAACATAGAAGTTCACGGCCGGCGCGATGTAGGATGCATCGATGACCCGAACCAGGCTGGTTGGAGAGAAGCCCGCAACATTGGTGCAGGACGACAGCCCCAGCGCAAGCGCGGTCGAGAGGCCCGCCGCAGCTGCCAGTTGCAGCAGCTTCAAGGCGCGTCCCGTCCTGTGATCCGGGGATTCGTCCATCCGACGCTCCGGCGTGACTCTGCACGCCACGTGTATCTATCTAGGGTTCTGGGCTTGCTGCTCCCACTAATACTACAGGGGTGGATGGAACAGAGTTTACGACTTTCGGGCTATGGAAGCCGAGGGGGAACAGGGTTCGGTAACGGGTGGGGAGTGGCCCTCAGCTCGAACCCAGGTAGACGAAGCGGGCCAGGAACAACGCCGCCAGCACATACAGCAGCCAGTCCTCGCGGCGGAGCTTGCCGGTGATCGCGTGGAGCACCGCCCAGGCGACGATCCCGAACCCGAGACCATTGGCGATGGAGTAGGTCAGCGGAATCAGCACCAGGGTGAGGAACGCGGGCACGGCGACCAGGGGCTCATGCCAGCGAATCTCGGTGATGGTGGCGAGCATAAGCGAACCGACCAGAATGAGGGCCGGCGCAGTGGCCGCCTGGGGCACGATGCCAATGAAAGGAGCCGCGCCGATTGCCGCCAGAAACAGCAACCCGGTGACGATGGCCGTCACGCCGCTGCGACCTCCCGCCATCACTCCGGCCGTGGATTCCACATAACTGGTCACCGTCGAGGTCCCGGTGAGCGAGCCGAACACTGTGGCCGTCGCGTCGGTGAACAGGATGCGATTGAGACGCGGGATGGAGTGGTCGGCGGCAATGAGGCCGGCGCGTTTGGTGACCGCGACCAGGGTGCCCAGGTTATCGAACAGATCGACGAAAAAAAACACAAAGATGATTTCGAGCAGGCCCTTGGAGAGGGCGCCGCGAATATTGAGTTGAAAGGCGGTGCCTTCGAGCGCCCGGAAGCCACCACTCGCGGGAGTCCAGTGCACCAGGCCCAGCGCCCACGCGGCCGCGGTCACGCTCAGGACGCCGATCAGAATCGAGCCGCGCACTTTCTTCACCTCGAGGGCCACCATGAGGATCAGGCCGAATAACGCCAGCGCTGAGGTTGGGTTCCTGATGTTCCCCAGGCCGACCAGTGTGTTGGGATCGCGCACCACCAGGCCTGCATGCTGAAAGCCGATGAAGGCAATGAAGAGGCCGATGCCGCTGGCCACGGCAGCGTACAGCTCGTGCGGAATGGCGCGCAGGATCATCTGGCGGATGCCTGCTCCGGTGAGCGCCAGGAAAATCACTCCGGAGATGAATACCGCACCCAGGGCCGTCTGCCAGGGAATGTGCATCTTGATGCAGACGGTGTAGGTGAAGTAGGCATTGAGGCCCATGCCGGGCGCCAATGCGATGGGGTATCGCGCCACGATGCCCATCAGGATGGAGCCGAACGCCGCCGAGAGGCAGGTGGCGGCGGTGACGGCGGGCAGCGGCACTCCGGCATCGGCGAGGATGGCCGGATTCACCAGCACGATGTAGGCCATGGTCAGAAACGTCGTGACCCCGGCCAGGATCTCGGTGCGCCAGTTGGTACCCAGATGCCTGAATTCAAAATAGCTTTCGAGCTTTTGGAGCATAGGCGGGTTCGAGTCAGTTCTCAGTTCTCAGATGGAATTCCAGTTTACAAGTTCGCTTTCCACTGACGAACTTCTTAGTTCGCGATTCACAATCCGCTCGACGATGGGAAACGAAACTGAGAACTGTGAACTCAGAACTGACAACTGCCTTTGAGATACTGCCAAAGGAGGTCAAGGGTTCATGGGCGAGCAAATCACGTTGAAGGCGGCGGACGGCCACACAATGGGCGCTTATGTGGCCACGCCCGCAGGCGAACCGCTAGCCGGACTGGTGGTTGTGCAGGAAATCTTCGGAGTCAACGAGCACATCCGCTCGGTGGCCGACGGCTATGCCAACGATGGCTTTCTGGCCGTTGCTCCAGCCCTTTTCGACCGCATCGAGCGCGACGTGGAACTGGGCTATGAAGGCGCTGACGTGCAAAAGGCCATGAGCTTCATTCCCAGATTTGAGATTGATAAAGCAGTCATCGATCTCGCCGCCGCCCTCGATTTCGCAACCAGAACTAGCGGAAACAAAAGCGGCGTAATTGGATATTGCCTGGGAGGGACTCTGGCATGGCTCGCCGCCGCGCGCCTCCATCCCGATGCCGCGGTGGGGTATTACGGCGGCCGCATTGGCAACTATGCAAACGAGCAGCCGTCATGCCCGGTGATGCTTCACTTCGGCAGCAAAGATACCCACATTCCGGCGGAAGAAGTGGAGAAGGTGCATGCCGCGCACCCCGAAGTCGAGATCTACCGGTACGATGCCGGCCACGCCTTCAACGCCACGCCCCGCGCGAGCTACAACCCCGAAGCCGCGCGCCTGGCGCGGGAACGCTCACTCGCGTTCTTGAAGAAGTTCTTAGTTCACAGTTCGTAGTTCACAGTCAGTGGCCGCAACTCGCGCGCCAACTGTGAACTGAGAACTAAGAACTGTGAACTGGAACTGGCTTTTCCGCCTCCAGGATTTGCCGTTTCCGCTCCACGCCCCAGCGATAACCGGTCAACGAGCCGGTGGCGCCGACAACGCGATGGCACGGCACCAGCAATGCCACGCGATTGGTGGCGCAGGCGCGGGCCACGGCGCGGGTGGCGTTGGGATCGCCCAATTCACGGGCGAGCTGGCTGTAGCTGCGCGTCTCGCCGCGCGGAATCTGCCGCAGCGCCTGCCACACGCGCAGTTGGAAGACGGTTCCGCGCAAGTCGAGCCGCTCCGACAGCTGCGGTGCGGGAGCGCTTCGAACGAGATCCGTGCCTTCACGCACACTCGCAAGTGCCGCATCGACGAGGGTCGAGAGCGACGGATCGGGCCTGAGCACCGCCTCTGGAAACTCCGCCCGCAGGCTGGCTTCGCATTCGGCCCGCGACCCGGCCAGCGAAAGCCAGCACAGGCCGCGATGTGTTTCACCCACCACCACCCAGCCAAAGGGAGACGGGCCGGCAGCCCAGCGGATCTCCTCGCCCTTGCCTCCCTTGGCAAAGCTCGCCGGCGTCATCCCCAGTTGGGCGCCCTCGTAGGCGCGGCTGGGCGACTCGTAGCCGGCAGTGTAGATGGCATCCGTCACGGCTTCTCCCTGCTTCAACGCGGTGCGAAGCTTTCCCGCCTTCAATGCCCGCTGGTACTGCAGCGGGCTGACTCCCATTGCTTCCTTGAACAGCCGCTGCACCGTGAATGGGCTGAGGCCCGCGACGCGCCCCAGTTCAGCGAGGCGCACCGGGCGGTCGGCATTCCGTTCAATGTAAGCACGAACCTGGTCCAAAGGGCTGCCCCACGCAGCGGCAGGGCGGCAACGGAGACAGGGGCGAAAGCCCGATGCCTGGGCCTCGGCAACGGAGCGGAAGAACCGCACATTGGATCGCAGTGGCCGGCGGCTCTTGCACGCGGGGCGGCAGATTACGCCGGTCGTGGTGACGGCATAGAAAAACGTGGCCGCGGCATCGCGGGCCATGACCTGCTGCCAGGCTTGTTCCGGATCGATTGCGGACGACGGTCCGGCAGCGATTCCGGAACCAATTTCAGACTTCGCGAGTTGAGCAATCCTGTTCATGTGATCCATCGTCGCGCATGCGAGATTTCAGTGCCACCCGGTTCTTGCGAGTAATTCGGAATCTGCTCAGGTCTGCTCCGGCCCTACCCGAAGCCCCCTGTTCCCTGTTCTCTGTTCCCTATTCCCTGTTCCTATTCCCTGTTCCCTATTCCCTGTTCCCTGTTCCTTCATCCCTGTTCCCTGCTCTTCAACACCGCTTCGGCCCGGGCCAGGTCTTCCTCCGTGTCAACCCCGATGGTATCGGCGGGCGCTGCGGCGACATAGATGTCGATTCCGTTTTCGAGCAGGCGCAGTTGTTCCAGCCGCTCCAGTTGCTCCAGGCGTCCCGGGGACAGGGCGGCAAACCGGTCCAGGGCCGCCTTCCGGTACGCATAGATCCCCAGGTGCTTGCGGTATCCGTTAAAGCCGGACCCATCGCGATCGAAGGGGATGGTTGCCCGTGAAAAGTAGAGGGCGCGGCCGTCAGGCGCCGTAACCACCTTGACCGCATTGGGGTTGGCGATCTCATGGTCTGGGCACGGAACCGCCAGAGTGGCCACCTGCACCTCTGGACGGTTGAAGAGAGCCAGCATGGGGGGAAAGAATTCGCCCGTCAGAGTCGGCTCATCCCCCTGGAGGTTCACGTAAATATCGGCAACGAGGGTACGCGCGACTTCGCGCACGCGATCCGACCCGCTGGCGCAATCTGCGGAAGTCATGGCTACAGGAATGCCGCGCTCCCGGCACACGGCCGCCACTTCCTCCGCATCGGTCGCCACAATCACTGGATTCATGAGCCCGCTGGCCATGGCCGCGCGCCACACCCACTCGACCATCGGCCGCCCGGCGAGTTCCCGAAGCACCTTCCGGCTCAGCCGGGTGGAATGAAGACGAGCCGGGATCACGCCTGCGATCGAGGGATTCATTCAGTTGAGTGTAACGGCGGACAAGCGAAGGTGTCGTGACCGGTCCAGTGAGTCCGCAGCCAGGGAATCGATGGAGGTAGGGCGGTCCGCGCAGGCTACCGGGGGTTTGACCTCAATTCCAAGCCCCCGTATCATCTAGTTTGTCCCCAGCCTTCGGCGGAGTAGCTCAGATGGTTAGAGCGTGGGATTCATAACCCCAAGGTCGGCAGTTCGATCCTGCCCTCCGCCACCATAGCTTAAGCTATTGAATCTGAATAAGGTTATACGAGGTTCTTCTCGGGGCGCCGGTGCTCAGGAGCCGGGCTGATATTGCTCGTCGTTCACCTGCTCCAGCCAGTCGACGGTCTTGCCGTTCAGCTTTTCCTGGATTGCGATGTGGGTCATCCCCGTCGTAGGCGCGGCACCGTGCCAATGCTTCTCTCCCGGTGCAAACCAGATCACGTCTCCTGGGCGAATCTCCTCGACAGGACCACCCCAGCGGCACGCCCGCCCGCATCCCCACGTGACGATCAGCGTTTGTCCCAGCGGGTGCGTATGCCATGCCGTCCGAGCGCCGGGCTCGAAGATAACGCTGGCGCCCACCGCGCGGGCCGGATCGGGCGCCTCAAACAGCATGTCGAGGCGCACCGCGCCCGTGAAGTAGTCCGCAGGTCCCTTGCCCGAGGGCTGGGATCCAACTCGCTTGATCTCCATTGCTTCCTCCTTCGATTGATCTGGACAACGCGTGCTCAAAGCCCTGTCATCTTCTCGATGTGCTCGGGATATCGCGCGCCTTCGACCTTGATATGAGATGCCGCATTTTCGATCTGCTGAAGATCATCTTTAGAGAGCTCGATCGAGACTGCGCGGAAGTTCTCTTCGAGGCGATGGAGCTTCGTTGTGCCGGGAATGGGCACGATCCACGGCTTCTGCGCCAGCAGCCATGCGAGAGCGATCTGCGCCGGGGTCGCGTCTTTTCCTTCTCCGATTTTCCCCAGCAGATCCACCAGCGCCTGGTTCGCCTTGCGTGCCTGCGGCGTGAAGCGCGGAATGCTGCTGCGGATGTCGGTTTTGTCGAAGGTCCTGCTG
>DASXGD010000436.1:0-6939 GCA_036489245.1 Occallatibacter sp.
TGGGTCAACGGCGACTATCGCCAGGGCATCTCGGTGATGGACCGCCACGTGGCGCGTGCTCTCGAGACGCAAAAAATCGCCAACGCCATGATCGGATGGCTCAGCCAATTGACCATTGGCGGATCTGAATTCACCCCGGTCACCGCCCCCTTCAGCAAAGCAGGTGAAGGGCTGACCGAGGCTCCTCGCGGCGCGCTCGGCCACTGGATGAGCACCGCACCCAGCACCACTCTTGCGCCTAACGGCATGGCCTCCATCAGCAATTACCAGGTCATCACCCCCACGTGCTGGAATGCCTCGCCCAAGGACACGAGCGGCGTTCGCGGCCCGTTGGAAACAGCCCTGATCGGGACGCCGGTTTCGGTTGCGGCTCAGCCTGTCGAAGTGCTGCGGGTGGTCCACTCCTTCGATCCCTGCATGTCGTGCGCGGTGCACGTGATGCGCCCCGATGGAAAACCGGTAACCATCGTTAACGCGCAGGCCGAGTTCTAACCATGAACACGTTGATTCTCGGCATGGGCAATCTGCTTCTCTGCGATGAGGGTGTGGGCGTTCACGTCGCCCGCGCCCTCGCGCAGCGCGAGCTTCCCCCCAACGTCGCGGTGGTGGAAGCGGGCACCGCTTTTCTCGACGTGCTCCCCGACATCGAAAAAGCCGATCGCATCCTGCTCGTCGACGCGATGGAAGGAGGCGGCGCCCCCGGCAGCGTGTATCGGTTGCCCTTCGATCAATGCCTGCATCCCGAAATGCTGGCCTCGCTGCACGGCTTCGATCTTTCCCGCGTTCTTTTCATGGCCGGCAGCAATCGCACCCCCGAGGTCACAGTCTTTGGCGTGGAACCGGCGCGGATCGAATGGGGAACCGAACTCTCCCCCGTCATTCAACAAGTCCTTCCTGCAGTCGAAGACGCCATCCTGAAAGAAGTATTGCGTTGAGTGGACGAACCGCAAAGATTCGCGAAATAGTCCATTTTTTTGACTCCCCGGTCCGTCAGAATGCCGTCTGAATCCGGTTGGCCTATAAAAACTGAGGCCGACGGGGCTTATGTCCTGTCCCCTAAATTTGCAATACGGGTAAGATTGTCATCCTGAGCGAAGTCCGCCGCGGCGGACGGAGTCGAAGGACCTGCGGTTCGAGACGCACGATTTTTGAAACGAATTTGGGGACACCATACTTGTGCCGGTTATGAAGTTTGCGTCTGAGTCGGCATTTTCATGGGGTATTTGGTTTGTAGAGGCGTGAGCGGAGTCCGGGGCGGAGATATACTTCTTCACGACCCCGTCATGAAGCGCCATGTCCTCATCTTCGGTCTGGTCGGCGGCCTCCTCATCGCCACCCTCCAATACACTGAGTACCGCTTCGTCGTCATCGAGCACTCCATCGAGCTCTACAGTGCGCTCGTCGCGATCCTGTTCGCGACCTTCGGCATCTGGCTCGGCCTGCGCATCACGCGCCGCCGCGAGACGACTCAGGAAACCATCCGCGAAACGGTGGTAGTGAGGGAAGTGCCCGTCCCCGCCGAAGCCCCTCCTGAGCGAAGCGGAGCGGAGTCGAAGAACCTCCTTCTTGGGTCAGGACCCTTGGGAAAGCACGTCCCCTTCGCTCCCAATACGGCCCGCCAGCAGATCCTTGGCATCACGGCGCGGGAGCTCGAAATCCTCGCCCTCATCGCCCGCGGCTTCAGCAATCGCGAAATCGCCACGCAGCTTTTCGTTTCCGAAAACACCGTCAAGACACACTGTGCCCGCGCTTACGACAAGCTCGGAGCCGTCCGCCGCACCCAGGCCGTCCAGCGCGGCAAAGAACTAGGCCTCCTGCCGTGACCCGGGGTAGAGATCTTAGTCGCTGGGGTGAAGACGCGTCACCCGAAAGCACGATTTTCGCTCCATTGCTCAAAAATCATACGAAAGGATGACGACATCCGGCCGCGTTTCGCCGCATCGTGACCCTATCCCGGGCCAGGATTTCCCAATCCTCCGGGCAAACACGTCGATGTTTGCATAATGACCTGGCGTAAGCTCTGAACAAACGTTCTTCATAGGAGACTGCATGGCTTTAATTACTGGCTTTGGCGGAATATTTTTGCGAGCGCAAGATCCAAAAGCTCTGTATCAATGGTACGAGCGGCATCTCGGCCTGGTGAAGTCCGAAGGGGCTTTCGCGTATCCTGCCCCGACGCAACACCCCCAGGTCGTCTTCTCCTTTTTCAAACCAGACAATGAATACTTCCCTGCGGCACAGAAAGCAATGATCAATCTCCAGGTGGACGATCTGGATGGATTGCTGGACCGTTTGATAAGTGAAGGTGTGACGGTCGATCCAAAACGCGAAAGCTATGACTTCGGAAAGTTCGGCTGGATCACCGACCCGGAAGGAAATCGAGTCGAGCTTTGGCAGCCTGTCGCAAACGACTGATGCCGGGCCGATCCGGATTGGTCTCCATAAGTTGTATTGCTGGTACGGATGCCAGTCACCTCTCGAAATCATTCGAGAGGATGACGACATCCGGCTCAGCTACCCCGCATCGTGACTCCATCCTGACTCGCACCAGGAGCCTCGCATGAAAAAGACCGTCCTCACCTTCGGCCTCATCTCCGGCGTCATGATCTCCGTCCTTATGGGCGGCTCGCTTCTCATCGCCGACAAGATCGGCTCCGGCCACAGCATGGCTCTCGGCTACACCATCATGGTGGCGTCGTTCCTGCTCATCTACTTCGGCATCCGCAGCTACCGCGACAACACCCTCGCCGGCCAGATCTCCTTCGGCCGCGCCTTCACCTGCGGCATCCTGATCACCCTCATCACCACCGTCTGCTACGTCGCCATGTGGGAGATCCTCTACTTCAACTTCATGCCCCACTTCATGGACGGCTACTTCGCCGCGCAGATTCACAAGGTCCAGTCCTCCGGACTGGACCCCGCCACCACCGCCGCGCAGGTCGCCGCCATACAGCACTCGCAGCAGCTCTACCAGAACCCCTTGGTCAACATGGCCTACACCTTCATCGAGCCCTTCCCGGTCGGCCTGATCATTACGCTCATCTCCGCTGCCCTGCTCCGCCGCAAAGCCGCCGTCGAACCCGCCACCCCTTCCGCAGCCATAACCACATAAATCAAATTCGCCGCGTTTTGCATTTTCTTTCGAGCGGTTCTGCCACCATAGAGGGGGAAGGGAGAGGATCAAAGTGCAGCTTCAAGCGGGATCCAGAGGCACCGGAGGCAATTCGGTTTCGTTTTGAACGCTTAAAGTAGCCCAAAACGGCCGTTTTGAACCGTTTATCTTTGCAGAATCGCGACCATAACCGAAGTATCTTCAGTAGCTTGCAGACGACATCTTGAGCCGGGATGGGGACCCCTCCCCCCATGCCCTGCGAAACCGTGTGCCGACGGTTTGATCAAGCCAGGACTCAAAGCCTTCAAATTGTGAGAAATCCGGTTCTCTGTTCTCTGTTCCCTGCTCCCTGCTCCCTGCTCCCTGTTCCCTGTTCCCTGTTCCCTGTTCCCTGTTCCCTGAATTCTGGCCTTCTCAGTCCACGTGCAGGCGCCAGAGGGTGTAGGTGATGATTTCGTGGAGCATGGCGTCGTTGCCCTGCGAGGCAGTTTCGGCGCCGGTGCGGGGGCGGGGCGACGTGAGCACGTTGAGCCCGTCGGCGGCACAGATCGCGTGGATCCGAAACATGTGCGTGCCGTCGCTGACGATGACCAGGCGGTGCAGCCCGTTAACCCTGGCAATGACGGCGGTGCGGCGCGCCGATTCAGAAGTGCTGCGGCTGTGGGTCTCGGCAATGATGGCGGAATCGGGAACGCCGGCGCCCATCAGGTATTCGCGTCCCACGCCGCCCTCCGAGTGCTCGTCGCCGCCCTCGCTCCCGCCCAGGGTCACAATCAGCGGCGCGGTGCCCCGCTCGTACAGAATCCGGGCGTGGTCCAGGCGGGCGCGGAAGACCGGCGAAGGGCGCCCATCGTACTCTGCCGCGCCGAATACCACGATGGCGTCGGACGGCGCGGCCTGGTCCATGACCGCGTAACGTTCGACCTGCACATACACCCAGCGGCACCAGGCGGTGGCCCCAAGAACCAGCGCCAGGAGTAAAAATGCCGCGACTCGGAGGCGCCACCTGCGACGCTTTGGCGCACGAAGCTTGGGCTGGGACGTGCTGTTCATCTCGACTCGGTCTATCGCTGCAGGACCATTACAATTTCGTGCGTGGGAATGGCGCCTTCGCGCAGGACCTCCCAGCGCCCATGGCCCAGCGACAGGTCGACAATGGTCGTAGGCAGGCTGCGCCCGGTGGGACCCCCATCAATAATGAGCGGGATGCGGTCGCCGATCTGGTCGCGGACGCACGCGGCGTGGGTGCACTCGGATGCTCCCTGCAGGTTGGCCGCGGTGGCCGTGATCGGCAGCCCGAATTTTTCGACAACCGCCCGGGGAATGGCGGCGTCGGGGATGCGGATCGCCACATTGCCTGTATGCGCCGTCACGCGCAGAGGCAGCTTGGTTCCGGCCCGCACGATGATCGTCAACGGCCCGGGCCAGAACTTGTCCGCCAGCTTGTCGAGCATCGGGTCGACGTCGCGCGCCAGCGAATAAGCCTGCCCCAGCGAGGAGATCAGGAGCGACAGCGGCTTGTGTTTCTGCCGGCTCTTGAGCTGGTAGATTTGCTCCACGGCGTGCAGGTTGACGGGGTCGACCGCCACTCCGTAGAAGGTATCGGTGGGCATCGCAATGACATCGCCCTTGCGCAGGCAGGACACGATGTAATCAATCCGGTCTGGCTGGGGCTCATCGGGATGGACGCGCAAAATCTCCGCGGACAAAAGTTCTACCTCGGTTCCCGCAACAATGTATCGTAAAAACGGAAGCTATCACAGCACCGCCTGCGGTGCAAGTTCCAGCCTTTGTAGCCCCTTGGCCGGGAGGGCCAACCAGCTAGAATCGCCTCAGTGGATGGCGGTCCTTCTCGAGATGCCTGTTCGCATTGTACAGAGTAAGCAAAACGCGCGGCTGAAGGAACTTCGACGTGCGCTGAACCGCTTTGGACGGGAGGATGGCCAGTTCCAGGGGATCGAAGGTCCTAATCTACTTGAAGAGGCGCTTCGGGCGGGGCTCCGGCTGCCCTTTGTCTTTGTCGCCCAGGAGATGCAGCACCTGCTGGATGGCGTCCCGCTGGGCGCTGACACCGAGGTTTTGCTGGTTCCCCGCATTCTACTGAATGCCGCCCTGAGCACCGAAACTCCCCAACCCGTCGCTGCCCTGGTGCAGCCTCCGGATTGGACCTGGACTCACGTGCTGGGTCGCCGAAAGGTTCCGGCCCTGTTGGTCGTGCTCGCCGGCATCCAGGATCCCGGCAACCTGGGGACGATCCTGCGCTCGGCCGAAGCCTTCGGCGCCGACGGCGTCGTCAGTCTTCCGGGCACGGCAAGCTGCTGGAACCAGAAAGCGGTGCGAGCCTCCGCCGGCAGCGTTTTCCGCCTGCCCGTGATTTCGGCCGGCATGGACGAATGCCTGATGCGGCTTCGGGAAGCCGGGATACGGTTGTTTACAACCATGCTCAGCGGCGGGACGCCGGCCCGTGATGCCGACCTCGCGGCCCCCTCCGCTATCCTGATCGGCAACGAAGGCAGCGGGGTGCCGGACGAGATCGCTGCCGAAGCCGGCGGAGCCATCACGATTCCCTGCCCCGGCCCGGTCGAAAGCCTGAACGCCTCGGTAGCGGCGGGTGTCCTGCTCTACGAAGCATCGCGGCAGCGGCAGGCCATCGTCGACGCGAGGAAGGCGCCCGAATGAGCCTCTTTGATGGTCTGTCAGACCAGCCAGTGCGCTCTTCCAAAACGCGGCCCCCCGCAGGGGCGACGCCGCTGGCGGAACGCATGCGCCCCCGCACCCTCGAGGAGTACAGCGGCCAGGAACATTTGCTCGCGCCGGGCAAGCCGCTGCGCGTGCAGATCGAGCGCGACGACGGCGGCTCGATGATCTTCTGGGGGCCGCCGGGCGTGGGCAAGACGACCCTGGCGAAAATCATCGCCGAAACCACCAAGGCGACTTTCATCGAGTTCTCCGCCGTGATGAGCGGCATCAAGGAGATCAAGCAGGTGATGAGCGAGGCCGCGCGGGCAGCCGAATTCCATTCGCGCACCATCTTGTTCGTCGACGAAATTCACCGTTTCAACAAGGCGCAGCAGGACGCGTTTCTGCCCTACGTGGAACGGGGAACCATCCGGCTCATCGGAGCGACCACCGAGAATCCTTCCTTCGAGATCATCTCCGCCCTGCTCTCGCGCTGCCGCGTCTACGTGCTCGAGCCGCTCAGTGAAGACCGGATCACCGCGCTGCTGCGCCGTGCCCTGGACGACAAGGATCGCGGCCTGGGCGCAATGCAGTTGAGCGCCGACGACGAAGCGCTCGAACTGATCGCCGGCTACTCGAGTGGCGATTGCCGGGCCGCCTATAACTCTCTCGAGGTGGCCGCCCAGTTAGCCGACCAAAACCAGAAAAAGATCGACAAGGCGATCGCGACCGAGGCCGTGCAGCAGCGGGTGCTGATGTACGACAAATCCGGCGAAGAACACTTCAACCTCATCTCGGCGCTGCACAAAAGCGTACGCAACAGCGATCCCGATGCGGCTCTGTACTGGCTGGCGCGCATGTTCGCCGCCGGCGAAGACCCTCTCTATCTCGCCCGCCGTGTCGTCCGCATGGCTGTCGAAGACATCGGGTTGGCCGCGCCGGAGGCCCTCAACCTCTGCCTCTCGGCCAAGGAAACCATCGATTTTCTCGGCTCTCCCGAGGGCGATCTCGCGCTGGCCGAGGCGGTTGTCTATCTCTGCCTCGCCCCCAAGTCGAATGCGGTGTATACGGCCTACGCGGCGGCGCAGGACGACATCGAGCACACGCGCCAGGAACCGGTGCCGCTCCACTTGCGCAACGCACCCACC
>DASXGD010000449.1:0-11723 GCA_036489245.1 Occallatibacter sp.
CTGCGCGGCGGTCTTGATGTAGGTATTCCCAAGCGCGCGAACGCGGACGTTGAACGAAGGCGCCGTCAGGGGAAAGTACGACATGCCAACTTCGTAGGGCAATACGGCATACACGCCTTGCGCGCCGGTCGCGGTGGATCCTCCGACAAAGAGGCCAACGAAATTCATGTTGTTGGCAATGTAGCCCGCCTTGATCTCTACGCGATCCTCACCGAAGGCCTTGTAGAAATAGAGGGCCCACAGTTGAAGAGCCTTGGGACCCGCGGGGTTCCAGCTTACCCAGTTCCACACTGCGCCCATATATAACTGGGCGCGGCGCAGGTGCAGTTGACGAAGATCGGCGGACAGGATCGGCTGAACAAACATGCTCTCGAAGGCACGCTGACCAACATAGACCTGTTCGTCGGCAGATACGGGCGCATCGAGCAGGTTCTGTGTGTACTGCGGTCCCGTAATCACTCGAAAGGCAAGGCCCTTGCGCAACATCGCCTGGCGAAACTCCGAGTTGATATCGATGATGCTGTCGGAGAAAGGAGGCATCGCGGCATCTCCTCCGAGGTAGTTCAGATCCTCGATGGAGCGCGGAACAGGTACAGGTTTTGGGGAATCAGGGAGCACCGGATTCGGATCGATGCTTTGCGCGCGGCTCCACAGGCCGCCACACAGCATGAGCGCCGCAGTGAGCAGTTTTTGGACTCGTTGGCCGTTCAGCTTTTGCGTTCTCATGCACTTTCGGTATTTCTCGAAGCACTACGGTGCTTGGATCAGCAACTTTTGTCTCCGGGGGCTTAGATTGAAAATACACTGTCTGCCACACCGCACGTCCGAATCGGGTCGATGTTCGATCCCGGTCGGGCGACTGGCCCGGAATTCCGAGACGGCGATCAGGTTCTATCCGGCCCCGGAGTGACGGCATCCCCATTACGAATGGGATGGCGGGAGGCGTCTAATGTGGCGAGTACATCAGGAGGACTATGGCAACAGATGAAACCAAGGCAGCACGCCAGCACGCATACTCTGGCCCGCCCTTGCCACAGTTGCCGGAACCGAGCCACGCCGAGCGTGTCCGCACCCTGCTTTCGCTTACCCCGATTGGCACTTTATCGTCGCTCTCCAGAAAACACCCCGGCTTTCCCTTCGGTTCCCTGATGCCTTTTGCACTCGATCCCCGGGGTCGCCCCCTGTTCCTGATCAGCAACATGGCCATGCATACCCAGAACTTGAAGGCCGATCCACGATGCAGCCTCTTTGTGGCCCAGGCAAGTACCGATGGTGACCCGCTTGGGAGCGCACGCGCGACCCTGGTCGGGCCTGCGGAACAAGTAAACGCGCATGATCTTGATTCGGTTCGCGAAACATACCTTGCCCGCCACGAGAACAGCCGCTACTGGGTCGACTTCGCCGACTTCAGCTTCTTTCGCCTTGAGCCGGTGGATCTTTACTACGTCGGCGGCTTTGGGGTAATGGGGTGGGTCGAAGCAGGGGCATACGAGAGTGCTGCCGCAGACCCGCTCGCCGAGGCCGCTGCCGGCATCCTCGCGCACATGAATGCTGACCATGTCGATTCGATGATCCAGCTGGCGCGGGTGCATGCGCAGATAGACGCAAGCGAAGCAACCATGACATCCATCGACCGCCTGGGCTTTCACCTTCGATTGAAGACTGTTGAAGGAATGAAGGGAGTTCGTATCAATTTTCCGGGTGAGGTCGCAACCTCAAAAGAGACGCGCGAAATGCTCGTCGCGATGGTTCGGAAGGCGCGCTAGGGACGGACTCCGCTCCGGGCGGGACAGGCGTCGGCAGTACCCGTGGCCGCACATTACGATAGTTTGCTGCGAACCACCTTTTGACGAACCCCGCATCTTACTTGGGTAGCGGCGGCCCGAGCTCAACTAAGATCCGATCGCAGCACGTTCTCCTTCCTTCAAGCCAGTCGCACGATCCGGGAAAGACCAACCAAAAGGGGATATCTTATGTTCACAGGCAAAGTCGTATGCCTGGGCGCAATGTTGTGCGCGGCCGGGGCATTCGCTCAGTCTTCTATTTCCACGCCGGATGATGAATCAGCCAATGCGGCTTCGGCGCTCCGCGACCCGGTCGCTTATGTCTACGTGTCCACCACACCAGCCAAGAGCAGCGTCAACGAGATTGTCGCCTATGCCGCCGCGGCCAACGGCAGGCTCACGCCCGTACCCGGTTCCCCGTTTACCGCCGACGTGACCAGCCTGGCCGTGAATGGCCTCTATCTTTTCGGCTCCAATGTTAACGGCGTAAATGTCGATACCTACGCCATCGAATCCAGCGGCGCGCTCACCCTGGCAAATCAGACCGACGTAACAGGCTTCAACTCCGGCGATTGCGGAATCACCGGGCCCTTGTTCCTCGACCGCACCGGCCATACCTTGTATGACATGGAGTACATCGGCAATGACTGCGCGAACAATCAGTACGCGTCGTTCCGTGTCGCCACCAGCACCGGGGGCCTTACCAATATGGGAGCCGGCGCATTTAGCTCCTGGCTCTACCAGCCGGCCAGCTTTACAGGCAACAACAAGTTCGCCTATTCGGCATCCTGCCTGGGCGACATGTACTGGACGATCTTCGGCCTTAAGCGCGCCAGCAGTGGGTTGCTGAGTTCGATCAGCAACTTCAGCGCTCCCTTGCCGGCTCCCAAGGCAGGCGATTTCTACTGCCCCTCGCAGGTGGCCACCGACCCCGCCAACCATGTGGCGATCGCCCTCCAGCCGGTGAACCAGGACAGCTTTGCGCCCGATGGCGGCCCCCGGATCGGATCCTTCACCGCCGCACCCAATGGGCATCTCTCCACCACCAATACCAGCGCGGACATGCCGGAAAGCAAGGTGGGAACTGCCCTCAGCATCAGCATGGCTCCGTCGGGCAAGCTGCTGGCCGTTGGCGGGAGCGGCGGGTTGCAGATTTTTCATTTCCATGGCTCCGCCCCGCCAACCGTAGATACAGGGCTGCTGACCGGCGATGAAATCGATCAGATGTTCTGGGACCACGACAACCACCTCTACGCCATCAGCACCACCGCGAATCGGCTGTTTGTGTTCACCATTACCCCCACCCATCATCACGAGGCCCCCGGATCCCCTTACGCCTTGGAAGCGCCCCAGGGCCTGGCCGTTCAGCGGTGGCCTAAATAACGACCGGCCGTCGGCAAGCGTTGCATCAGCTCCTGTTACACCCGGGCCGGAAGAAGATGTGGCAATGAGATCTCGCCTGTTTTGCCGTAGAATTGCGAAAATGATTTGAGACTCACGGCGTAGGATCTAGCCTGGGAACGGTATGGCTTTTGAGGCGGGGCAGAGGATCGGGGATTACGAAGTTGTGGCGCGGCTGGGCGCCGGGGGGCTGGGTGTCGTTTACGAGGTCCAGCACCTCATCTCCGGCCGCCGCGAAGCTATGAAGATTCTGCTTCCCGATCAGTCCGGTACTCCGGAGATGGTGGAACGGTTCCGGCGCGAAGTGCAGACGCTGGCCAGTCTCAATCACGTCAATATCGCACAGCTTCATACTGCTTTCTATTACCAGAACCAGCTCGCCATGGTGATGGAACTGGTCCATGGCGAGACCCTTCGCGACCTGCGCGCCCGGGCAGCGATCACATTACACCACGCCCTGGCCTACGTCGCACAGGTCCTCGACGCGCTCGCTTACGCACACCGGCTGGGCGTCGTGCATCGCGACATCAAGCCCTCCAACGTCATGATCAGCGAAGGTGGAGTGGTGAAGCTCCTCGACTTTGGCATCGCCGTCACTGGACTTGGCAGCGATCTGACCCGCGCCGGATACCTGCTCGGCTCCCTCAACTACATGTCGCCGGAACAGATAGGCGGCAGCAAGGCCGGGCCGCGCTCCGACATTTATTCCGTCGGTGTGACCCTCTATGAACTGCTCACCGGTGAACTCCCCATCAAAGGCGCCAATAACTACGAAATTATGATGGCCCACATCAACCGGGTGCCGGTGCGGCCGCACGAGATTGCGCCTATGGTGCCCATCGTCATTTCCGACGCGGTGATGCGCGCGCTCGCCAAGGACCCGGCCCAGCGATTCGCCACTGCCGAGGACTTTCACTTGGCGCTGCGGGGGATACCGGCCCAGGCCGAACCAGGCGCGACCTTTGCCGCGCCTCTCCCCACAACGCATCCGTCCGCAAATGTCAGGGCGGCAGCGGGGCTGTCTGCTGCGTCAAGCCTGCCGGGGAAAGTGGTTTCCCCGTCTCATACACTGTTCACCAGCCATTCCCAGCATCCCCGGTCCACCGCATCTTCGACCGGGCTCGAGAACTTGTCTCTCGAGGACATCAGCCGCAGGCTGGCTGTCTACATCGGTCCGGTGGCCAAGTTCATTGTCAAGAAACTGGCTGCCCAGTCTGATGACCTCGACTTCATCTTCCGCGAAGCGGCCAAGCAGATTCCTTCCGACTCCGACCGCGCCACCTTTCTAAAAACAAGGCGACAGTAACTCCGGAATGCCGGGGAAGACGATGAGAACCGAATTGCTCCGATTCAACGGCGCTGTCGAGCGGGATCCCGCCATCGATGCGTGGATGAAAGAGCACGCCGGTGAATTGGGAGCCATCGCGCACCAATGGTTTGAGGTGATTCGGCAGTGCGGGGACGAAGTGCGCGAGCTTCTGCACGACGGCTGCCCGGTGGGATGTTTCGGAGATGCGCCTTTCGGCTATGTAAATGTATTCACATCGCACGTCAACGTGGGATTTTTTCAGGGAGCAGCACTGCCGGATCCGGCTCGCTTGCTGCAAGGAACAGGCAAGTTCATGCGCCATGTGAAGCTGAGACCGGGGACGGCCACAAACGCCGGCGCGCTCATCAGGCTCATCAATGCGGCGTACTCGGATATGAAGGCGCGCGTCGAAAACAGCTAGCTCCCTGGCGTTGATGTGTATCACCGCCTCACCCGTTCAGCATCTCGAAGGCCTTGATCAGGCTGGTGTGCATGCGATTGAACGAGGCTGTCACTTCGGCGATTTCGTCTTTGCCCTTTACCTCGAGCGGCGGCAGGTCGATTTCGCCCTTGCTGATGACGTCGGCGTTCCGCGACACTTTGCGCAGCGGACGGATGACGATGAAGTACATGGCCACGTCGATCAGCACGATGGTGAGAAGGAAAATTGCGCCCAGGCTGATCAGCAGGTTGCGAAGG
The DNA here is from genome assembly GCA_036489245.1 of Occallatibacter sp. Lineage (GTDB taxonomy): Bacteria > Acidobacteriota > Terriglobia > Terriglobales > Acidobacteriaceae > Telmatobacter. The sequence goes on from DASXGD010000449.1 coordinate 5,194, forward strand.
CCCTTGTTGGCCATGTCGATGGCCACCGACATGGGGACCGAGACGATCTGGGCCCCGACGATTTCATTCTCCTTCCAATTGAATCCGTGATCCGCTCCATAGTGCTTGACCATGGCTTTCGGCGCGAGGTCGGATTGGCTGTGGCAGCTCAGGCAGCCCGAAGCGGCCACAATGGGAGACGCGACGTAGAGCATGCGCCCCGTTGGTGAATCGCGCTCGCCGACAGTCTGCTTCATTTCGGGGTGGTCGCGGAAACCTCGGATCAGATCGGCCTCCCAGTCCACCGCTTTGTCTTCCGGATTGGTCGGATTGAGCGCCGCCTCGCGCATCTCGTAGTCGGTGTAGGAGGAGCGCAGCCGCTTGAACGTGGTGTTGGCCGCATAAAACGGGATGGTCTGGGCCAGGAAGCTGGCCGTGTGCTGGGGGGTACTTTCGAGCACCGGACTGACCTCCTCGTCGGTATACGAAATGGTGGCCTTGGCGCTGGCCGCCATCAGCTGCGCCTGGTCGAGTACCTGCTGGCGCGCATCCTCGTTCAGGAACTTGAAGGCGATTTGGGAAATCAGATACATCCCCAGCCCGAACACCAGGACCAGTACCAGGTTGAATTTGGTCAGCAGTTTCACGAACACCCCTCCTGAGATAGAAAGCGATTTTTGTTGCGCCTCGAACGCACGGATGACCAAGCTGCGGAAGAAATAGCCGATCCTTGGCCGTTCCAAGACAAATTTATATGCCTGGCACCCGGATAAGTTGTTCCTGTCACGAGGCGGGAGGCACCAAGTGCCCAAAACCGCCAAGTTTGCAAGAATCCTCTTGACATAACAGATCATTTATATAACAATTAATTTATATAAAGGTTTTGCTATGCACAACCTTGATGTTGCCTTTTCCGCGCTGTCCGATCCAACCCGACGGGCTATCCTTGCCCGGCTGGCGCTGGGCGAGGCGACGGTTATGGAACTCGTCAAGCCGTTCGAACTGACCCAACCCGCCATCTCCCGGCATCTGAAGGTTCTGGAGAACGCGGGTCTGATCGTACGCCGTGTGGAGGGGACGAAACATCCCTGCAGGCTGGCCGAGCATGGCATCGCCGAAATCGATCGATGGCTCGAGATGCTTCGCACCGCGTTGACGCGGAACTACGACCGGCTGGACCAGGTGCTGGCAGAACTGAAATCTGAAATGAAATCTGACAGAGGAGAGGAAACGCGATGAGCAAACTGACGCTCAAAACCGAAGGAGAAAAGCACGTTGTCGTAACCCGGCGCTTCGCTGCGCCGCCTGAAGCGGTCTATCGCGCCCATACCGATCCGGCGCTGGTGCAGAAGTGGATGCTGGGACCCGAGGGCTGGACGATGCCGGTGTGCCAGATGGACCCGCGTCCCGGCGGCAAGATCCGCTACGAGTGGTCGAACGCCAAGGGCGGCGGATTCTATCTGACCGGCGAATGCCTTGTCCTGGATCCGCCCCATCGCATCGTTCACGTGGAGCGGATGCACCTGCCCGATCCCACTCCCGACAACCATGTCGAAAGCACGTTCGAGCCCGACGGCGGCGGTGGCACCCTGATGACCATGCGCATGACCTTGCCAGACGCGGAGACGCGCCGGCAGATGCTGTCGACGGGAATGGAACATGGCATGGAGGCCAGCTATGTCCGGCTCGAGAACGAGATTCTGGCAGCTCGGGTGTGAAGCGGCTTCAGGTGCAGATGCGAGGGGCAAATCTCATGCGAGATTTGCCCCTCGTTGTCAACCTATGGCGGTTCGGCGTCCGGGTCAATCGGCGAAGGCCGCCTCTTCGACGCGGGCGTTCTCGACCAGTTTCACGGGATAGTACGCGTTCCGGTTGTATTGCTTGACCATGCGATTGGTGTTGAAGAACGAGCCGTTGAATGCCAGGGTTGTCTTCATCAACCGGGCCCATTTTTCGGGCGCCTGCAGATACAGCGGGACTACGGCGTTTTCCAGCTTGTTATAGAAAGCCATGGCTTCCTCGGTATCGTTGGCTCCGTCTTCGATGGCCCAGCCGGTGACGCCCTCGATGCACCCTTCGATCCACCACCCGTCGAGAATAGACAGGCTGGGCACGCCGTTCAGGGCCGCTTTCATGCCGCTGGTGCCCGAAGCCTCGTACGGCCGCCGCGGCGTATTCACCCAGACATCCACGCCGGAGGTGAGCAATGCGCCCAAATCCCAGGCATAGTTTTCGAGATACACAATGCGCAGGATGTCGTTGGACAGGTGAGCCGACTTCTCGATGACCTGGCGGATGAGGGCTTTGCCTGGCTCATCCTGGGGATGCGCCTTGCCCGCAATCAGAATCTGCAGGCCGCCCGCCTTGGCGGCGATGTTGACCAGCCGCTCGGGGTCGGTGAACATGAGGCCGGCGCGCTTGTAGGTAGCCACGCGGCGGGCAAATCCCAGGGTCAGAATCCGCGGATTCAGCACCAGGCCGGTCCGCGAACCCACCTCGGCAAACAGGTTTTCCTTGGACCGCCCGTGGGCGCTAAGGATCGCCTTCTCGGGAAGGTCGATGGCATTGCGGAGATAGAGATTGTCGCGCCGCCATGCGGGAATGTTTGCATCGAGCATCTGCTGGATCGGCTCGGAAGTCCAGGTGGGCGCATGGACGCCATTGGTGATCGAGTCGATCGGGAATTCGGGGAACATGTCGCGCGACACTTTGCCATGCTGCATGGCGACCCCGTTGGCGTAGCGCGAAAAGCGGAGCGCCAGGAGCGTCATATTGAGCAGGCCTTCGTGGAAGCAGTTCAGTTTCTGCAGTCGGGCGGTGCGCTCCGCGCCCAGGATGCGAATGGCCTGTTCCGCGGAAAAACGGTCGTGGCCTGCGGGAACCGGGGTGTGGGTGGTAAACACACACTTGTTGCGCACGACGGCCAGATCTGATTCGGTAGCAGCACCCAGCGGACCGCCGCCGAGTTGGCTCTCGAGCAGGCCCAGGGTCAGCAGCGCCGCGTGTCCCTCGTTCATATGATAGACGTTTACATGCAGGCCCAGCGCGTTGGCCATCCGCACGCCGCCCATGCCCAGCACGATCTCCTGCTGCAGGCGGTAGTTGGTGTCGCCGCCGTAGAGGTGGTCGGTCAGACCGCGATCCCAGCCCGAGTTTCCCTCCAGATCGGTATCGAGAAGGAAGATGGGCACCACGTGCCCGGAGCGTCCTTCCAGGTTGTAGCGCCACGCGCGCACGGTGACGACCCGCTCTTCCACTGATACGGTGACCCGCGCCGCTTCTTCAGTACAGAAATCGGCCGGATTCCACGACTGGACGACTTCACTCTGGATTCCAGCCTTGTCGATGTGCTGCTGAAAATACCCTTTACGGTGCAAAAGCGTGAAAGCGGCAAGCGGAATGCCGAGGTCAGCCGCGGAACGCAGCGTGTCTCCCGCCAGAACGCCGAGGCCCCCGGAATAGGTAGGCATGGACGGCTGAATGGCGATTTCCATCGAGAAATAAGCGACCTGACCCGAGTGAGGAAGTGATTCGTATGCAAATGGTTTCATCGACTGCGATTGCATGACTATGTTTATGCCTCCGGCTCCCCATTTAAGCTATGGCAGCCATCTATCAATTCGAGCAGCAAGGCTAACCGCGAGGGCGTGATGCTGTGTCTGCCGGGGTGATGTCCCCGATTCTAGCAAGCCACGCTCCCTGAGAAATGCAACTTTCGCACCATAGTTCAGAAGAGTGTACCGCCACCCCGCCGAGCCCCTGCGCGATGGACAGCGCGTATTTGATATGACGCTGTTAAATCACCGTTGATTTTGCGCCAGGTCAATTTTCATTCCCGGCAATTCCAGGCATGTCTGCCGGAATTCCGGCTACTTCACCGCTTGGATGCGTGCAGCCAGCCGGCTAGCGCCTCCGGAAGCATGACAAATGTGGATTTGGGGCACGATTCCGATCCTGCCCGCGTAACGCTCGCCCAGGGTTTCCGCGAAAGCCTGAGCGTAGTCGGCTTCAACCAGGTTGACCGTACAGCCACCAAAACCGCCCCCAGTGAGGCGCGCGCCAATCAGACCCGGAAGTCCCTGCGCAAGCTCGACCATTGCGTCGCACTCTTCGCAGCTGGCTTCGAAATCCTGGCTGTAACTCCGGTGAGCTTCCGCCATCAGCCGTCCCAGTTCGGTCAGGTCGTGGCAAATCAAGGCATTGGCTGCCGCCACCGTGCGCAAGTTCTCCGAAATCACGTGCCGGGCCCGCTTGAGGGCGTTCGGGCTCATCTCGGCACCGTAATTGGCCAGGTCGTCCATGGTCGCGTCGCGCAGAAAACGCACTTCGGGGCGGTGGCGGCTGATCACCGCCGCGGCTTCTTCCACCTCGGCGCGGCGGCTCGTATATTCGCCACCGCTCACCGCGTGTTTGACCATCGTGTTGGCGATCACCAGCGCCACACTGTGCGGAATCGGCGCTAGCCGGAAACTCAGATCGCGGCAATCGAGAAGGAGCGCATTGTCCTTAACCCCGTTGGCGGAGATGAACTGATCCATGATCCCCGAACTGGCGCCGACAAACTCGTTTTCCACCCGCTGGCAGAGCCGCGCGAGCACCGGGCCCGGGTAAGTCACGCCAATCAGCGAAGTGACCGCCAAGGCCGTCGCCACCTCCAGCGCCGCGGAACTGGACAGCCCCGAGCCGAGGGGCACGTCTCCCCACAGGCTGAGGCTGACGCCGGGGATGGTGTGGCCTTCGCCGGCCAGGATCGCAAGCACCCCCAGGGGATAGTCGCTCCAATGCTGGCTGGCTTTCGAAGGCAGCGCCGCCGCGTCAAAAACGCGCTCCTTCGAATAGTTCTCCGAATAGATGACAACCTTGCCGTCGGAACGCGGTGAGATGCCGGCGAGGGTGGCAAAATCGATCGCCGCGGGCATCACGAAGCCTTCGGCGTAATCGGTATGTTCGCCGATCAGGTTGACTCGCCCCGGCGCGGCAAAGATCTCCGGGTCGGCATTGAAACGGGCTGAGTGCAAAGAGCGTAAAGCTTCAGGATCGTGCATCTGGTTTCACCCTAAGGGTTCAAAATCAACCTGCATTGTCCATTGGGCGCATGCGCCGGGCTCCAGCAACTGCGCCCCTGGCCCTGCTTCGGCCAGCGAATCCACGGGGGCTGTCGTTGGTTCGATCGCCACGCAGGTTTGTTTCGGTCCTGGCCGGTCGGGCCAGCCGCCATAACAGATCCACAGTCCGAGATAGGGAGTCGCGGACGGATCCAGACCTACCCGAATTCTGAGACGAGCGGAGGGCCTCTCCAGGGCGCACCAGTTTTCGTTTTCAGCCAGGGGGCCGGCAAACAGTTTGTCGCCGATGCCCGATTCAGGCGATTGAGCGACACTCAGATCGGTAGAGCCGCCGCCGGCAAGCGTGGCCACCGGCCAGCTGATGATGGTGCCCTTCCTTCCCAGCCGCCCGCCGGCCGACCCCTCCGCCCTCAAGAAATGGATCGATTGCGGCAGAGCGATGCGGTCGCCGGCCTCCACCGCAAACAGGGGATGGGCCGCCCACGCCCAGGGCACGTGAAAGGCGCCTGTATTGGTCAGCTTATAGTCCAGATTCAGGCGCCAACCGCCATCCGCTTCAATGAGAGTCAGCGTCCGCTCGAGCGCCAGCGGCAGCGAGAAGCATTGTCCGCGTAGAGCGACCGTTGCCCCTGATTCCTGCTCGGGCGTCCCAGGTTCCACGGTTTCCCATGCCACCCGCCACAGATCCCCGTGGTCAGGAACATGCGCCATCCCGCCAGCGGTCGACACCGCGCACGCAGTCACAGATGGGAGACATTCGTCCCACCCGCTGGCGTCGCCGGCGTCGAAGCTCATGGTGCGGGTGCGATTGGCAAGAGGACCAAGAGGGGCCTGCAGCAGTTCCCAGTCCCCAATTCGAATCGAGGCAATTTTTCCGCCCAGCTGGGGCAGGACGGTCAGCGAACAGGCTCCCGCCTGGATGAGAACGTTTTCTTCTGTGATGCCGGCAAAGCCCCCCTGCCTCATGGTGCCTCTTCTCTATTTCAGGACTTCTGCGCTTGCCGCAGTGTACGCCTCCCAGATCGGCTCCAGCCAGGCTTCATGCTCCGGCTTCATCAGCACGGATCGGAGGCAGGTCACATACTCGGTTTGACTTCGCGAAAGTTCGCTTCCCGAAGTAAACCAACGTTGCGGCAATTGTACTAGCGCCAGGTGCAAATTCCGCGCAGCACAGTTCGCAAAGATTTGCTGCGCCAGCGCCGAGGCTCGTTCGGCGGGCTCGGCCCTCAGTTTCCACACCACGATATCCAGTTCCGGGCGGGCGGCCGGCAAAGCTTCGAATCGTTCGCCTCGGTCGTCGCGGATACGACGATCAAGATCGATCGCAGCCGCCCGCCCCCGTTGAAGGCCATGGGCAAACTCGCCTTCGGGCACCAGCGGCAACAGGCGCTGCGTGGCCCACAGGGCCACAGCCGCCGCGCCGGCCCTCGAACATTCCAGGCTGATCTCGCCAAGGTGCAACTGGCTGGAAGTGAAGTAGGTGTA
>DASXGD010000450.1:0-7598 GCA_036489245.1 Occallatibacter sp.
GCATCGACATCGTTCACGGGCTGGCTCATTTTGTCGATCCCACCCACGTGCGCGTCGAAGGCTTCCAGGGCGAAACCACGCTCGAGGCCGACCGCATCATCATCGCTGTGGGAACCCGCCCCGCCTCGTCGCCCAAGGTGCCCATTAACGGCCGCACCATTATCAACAGCGACCAGGTCCTCGACCTGCCCACCCTGCCCCGTTCTTTGATCGTGGTTGGAGGCGGGGTCATCGGGGTGGAATACGCCTGCATGTTCGCCATCCTGGGAGTGCGCGTCACCATCATCGAGAAACGCAACAAGCTGCTCGAATTCGCCGACCAGGAAATCATCGAAGCCCTCAGTTATCACCTGCGCGACAGCCGCGTGACCATGCGCCTGGGGGAAGAAGTCCAGAGCGTGGAGGAGTTGCCCGACGGCACCGTGGTGGCCAACCTCGAGAGCAAGAAGCGGATTTCCGGTGACGCTCTGCTGTTCGCGGTGGGCCGCCAGGGTGCGATTGACGATCTCAACCTGGCCGCTGCCGGAATCGAAGCCGACAATCGCGGCCGCATTGTCGTCGACGAAAACTACCAGACCAGCGTGCCGCACATCTTTGCCGTGGGTGACGTGGTTGGCTTCCCGGCCCTGGCGTCGGTGTCGATGGAACAAGGCCGGATCGCGGCCGCGCGCGCCTTCAACGACAAAGCCACGGCATCCAATCCGAGCTTTTACCCTTACGGTATTTACACCATTCCCGAAATCAGCTTCATCGGCAAAACAGAGGAGCAGCTCACCGACGAAGACGTGCCGTATGAGGTGGGCATGGCGTACTATCGCGAGGTCGCGCGCGGACAGATCCGCGGCGACACCACCGGCCGGCTGAAACTGATCTTCCACCGCGACACGCGCAAGATCCTGGGCGTCCACATCATCGGCGAGGGAGCCAGCGAACTGGTACACATCGGCCAGGCGGTGATGACGCTCGAAGGCACGGTCGATTATTTCGTGCAGACCGTATTCAACTACCCCACCCTGGCGGAGTGCTACAAGACCGCGGCCTTCAACGGCCTCGGCAGGCTGTCCCGTTACCAGGGCTGAAAAGGGATCGAAGCGGGAGGACGGAAGCCGCGTCCCCCGGGAGGGAAAAATGACAACTGCCATCGGCGTCGTGATGACCGAGCACATCGTGGCCGGGCGGATGGAGAATCATCGGCTGGTGGGAGAGCCGGTGCGCTATCCCGGCGATTTGACGGAAGTAGACGCGCTGACGGTCCTCCCCGGCGGGGAACTGCTGGAGATTCTCGCCAATCAGATCACCGATCTCGCTGGTAAAGAATCGCCGGTAGAGGCGATCGGGGTCGCCGTGCCGGGCGTCGTTCGTCACGGAATCGTCGAAGACGCGCCCAATCTTGCCCAGATCAAAGGCATGCGGATGGCAGAAGAGCTGGGCCGGGTCCTGGCGGGCAGGGGAATCCATGCACCCGTCCACATTGCCAACGACGCTGACGCCATCGCCGCCGGCGTGGCCGCAAAGCATGGCCAGCTTGATAAGCTGACACGCGTCTGGACCATCGGCAACGGCATCGGCTACGGCCGATGGCCCTACGTTGAAGGAGTATGGGAGGGAGGCCACATCACCGTCACTCTCGACCCCAAAGAGCGCTTTTGCGGCTGCGGAGGCATCGGTCACCTCGAAGGCATCATGGGATACCGCGCCATGCGCCTTCGCTTTCTCGACCGCGAACCGGAGGAGATCTTCGCTCATGCCAAGGAAGGCGATGCGAGGTGCCGTGAATTTGTGGATCTGTGGCACCGCGCGCTGGCGGCAGGAACGGCTTCGTTTATCCACCTCGCCGGACCGGGACGGTTCTACTTCACCGGGCACAATGTAGGCTTCGTTGACCTGCAATTGCTGAGGGCGCACCTCGAATCCATGGTGAAAATGAGCCCCCTGCAGAGCTTTTCGCTTGAAGTGCTGCCCAACGACGACGAAACGGCATTGCTCGGTGCAGGCGTCAGCGCGCTGCGCGCCCTCACCTGGTAGCGCGAAAAACGAGCAGGTACCGCAAATGCCCATTCGGCCGTTTTCTCCGCCCTGGTCCGCCGAGGCGGACGAAGATTTGCGCCAGCGTCTCGATCGCACGCGCTGGCCTGCACAGGTTCCCGATTCTGGCTGGAAATACGGAACCGATCCCGGTTTTCTTCGCGATATCTGCCGGTACTGGCGTGAGCGGTTCGACTGGAAGACCCAAGTCGAGCGGATGGCCGCCCTGCGCCACTTCACATTTTCAGGCCACGGGCTCGATATTCATTTCATTCACGAGGCCGGCAAGGGTCCCGCTCCGATTCCGCTGATTCTCACTCACGGTTGGCCGGGTTCGTTCCTGGAGTTTGTGAAACTCATTCCGCTGTTGACCGATCCGGGCAGCCATGGCGCCGATCCGGCCGACTCGTTCAGCGTAGTCGTCCCTTCCCTACCGGGATTCGGATTCTCGGGCCAGCCCGGGCGCGGAGTGAACGCATTCACAACCGCCGATCTCTGGGCAGCCTTGATGAGCGAACTGGGATACGAGCGCTTCGCGGCCCAGGGCGGAGATATCGGCGCCAGCGTGACGACCGCGCTCGCCCTGCGGCATTCCGATCGGCTGTTGGGCATCCACCTGAACTTCATTCCGGGCTCGTACCGTCCGCATCTGCCCCCGGGAACGCAGCTCACCGCCGCTGAAGAAGGCTTCCTCGCGGACGTGGCCCGGTGGCGCGACGAACACGGCGCGTACGCTCACATTCAGCGCACGACTCCGCTGACTGCTGCCTGCGGATTGAATGATTCCCCCGCCGGGCTCGCGGCGTGGATCCTGGAGAAATTCCACCACTGGGCGGATGGCGACGGCGTGTTGACCCCCGATGAACTGCTGACCAACGTCACGCTCTACTGGATGACGGGAACAATCTATTCCTCGTTCCGGATGTACTACGAAGGGGGAAAGGCGCCGTTGTTTTTGGCGGAAAACGAGCGCGTGCGGATTCCCTGCGCGGTCGCCCATTTCCCCGGAGAAATCCTGTTTCCGCCCAGCCTCTGGGTGGAACGCGGATTCAACGTGGAGCAATGGACCGAGATGCCGCGGGGCGGCCACTTCGCCGCCTGGGAACAGCCGGAATTGCTGGCCGACGACCTGCGCTGCTTCCTCCGCCAGTTCCGGTGATTCGTTTTGCCATCCCCCCAAAAAAACAGCGGCACATAGGAAACATGTGCCGCTTCAAAAGTCGTGCAGATGAAGGCTTCCTGCCAAGTAAACCCCGGTTACAGCTTGCGCAAATAAGTGTGCGAATAGCGGTCGTGCCAGCTCATGTGATCGTCGTCGAAGATGGACCACGCGATGCCCAGGCCCACCGGCAGCAGAGACAGGGCCATCGCTCCCAGCCGGCGCCGCAACTGCGCGCGAGTGGGGCTCTGGTCGTCAAAGGTGCACAGACCGATCCCGGCATACCTCATTCCCGGCGTGCAAACCGGAAACGCGAAGAAGAACGCGTAGTACAGAAGTCCGATCAGGGCCAGAAGAACAACGCCAATGATCTCTCCGGCCTTGCCCTCCGGCGGGTGGCTGAATTGGTGCGCGACCAGGAATCCGGCGCTGACGAAACTCGCCAGGATCAACGCACCGTCGACTGCGGCAGCCATAAGACGAAGGCCCATGGGCGCCACTGGAAACCGCGTCTGCGCCTGGTCCGCTGTGGGCGCGGTGGCCAGCAGTTCCACCGGCTGGTTATCCAGCCGGATGCCGGACCAGTCAGGCCGATTCCAGATGGAGGCATGAGCGTCCTGGCCCGCGGAGGGTGCGTCCAGCGCAGTCGAAATCGCGCCGGGATCGACTTCGAAGATGCTGAGTTGCCCTTCGGCCTCGGTTAAAGAACCCTCGGCCAGCCTCGGCCGGATCTTCCGGGTTGCTACCAGTTCGCGCGGGAACTGGATGAGGTTGGCGTGTTCAGGCTCGGCTTCTGTGAATTCGATCGGTTTGTTGCGCAGATTCTCGGTCGCCTCGGCTGGACTCCACCAGTCTTCGACCGACAGTTCAAATTCTTCCTGCACCCGTCTTGGAGCCGGCGTCGCCTTCCTCTCAGCCGGGCGCACGGGCAGATCGGGATCCCATCGGATGGCGAACGACTGGCGCTCCGGTTCAACAGCAGCAGCCAAGACCGCGGGTGCAACCGGAGTGCGCTCCGTTGTGCGCACGTCGGTGATCAGTTGAGCGTGCGGCTGTCCCTGGGGATGAGCCGGCTGTGGAATTGGCGGTGCCGTTGCCACAGGAGGAGCGATGGGCTGAACCACGGCTGGGCCGCGAGAGGGCTGTTCCTGGGCGGCGGCATGTAAGCCTGCCAGCGCCGACTCCGCTGCCGCCTGCGCCTGAAGCGCAACTTTGGTGGCGATCTCAGCGTGGCGCACCGCAACCCGCGCTTCTTCGGCTTGCAGCTGGCTGTAGCTCGGCGCCTTGGCGTAGCGCGCAGCCACACGGGCTGCTGCCTCGGCGGCGCGACTGGCGCCGGGCGCGGCACTCTGAGAAGAAGTCTCCGAGTCCGCGGTTGAGGCCTGGCGGTTTTTATGGGCGGCAATCCGCCGGCTGACTTCTTCTTTCCACTGGGGCGTAAAGTTCGGCTGTGTGCTCAAAGCTCCAAGAATCCCTTCAGGTGCGGCTCTTGTTTGGGGCCGCCATTTGGTCCGCCGCGGCGGACGTTGTTCTCGCTGGAGGTTGGAGATCGGTGGATGAAATAGCAGGCTTCGCCGGATTCGTGCGATCCGTGCGCTGTGGTGAGAAGCCGGGTTGTCCTGCTGCCAGAGCTGCTCGGTCTGCGTCCTCAAACGTAGAGCCCATATTTGCTATGCTGGGCCTTGGCTTTGCGGATGCGTCCTCGCACTTTTGTGTTTATCACGCTGATGGCCCTCTGTCACTGGATGGTTAGGGGGCAGGTGTTGACCAATGCGTTACCTCCCGCACAAGTTGCGTCCGCGCCCGTCGACTCATCCGAAACATCGCCGCCCGGAGGGCCAGCGCTTCCCGACGATCCGGGACAGGAAGCTTTGCCCATCGCACAGCCGGAACCGATCCCCCGCAGCGGAGTACCTGTGCAGTGGAAGGCCGATCGCCAGACATGGGCTGGCCACACCGCAACACTGTTTGGGGTAGAGGAGTTTCATTACCGCGACTACGTCCTGCGTGCCGACAAGGTTGTCTACAACCAGGAGACTTCGGAACTGGAAGCCGAGGGACATCTCCAGATGTCGGGCGGCCCCGACGACATTGTGCTCGCGGCATCGCGCGGAGACATGCGCCTCAACATGCACACGGCACGCTTCTATGACGTGACCGGGACCCTCGGAGTACGCCGTGCCGGACGCGCCATTGTCTACTCCACGCCCAACCCGTTTCTCTTCTCGGCGCGCGTCCTGCTCCAGACCGGCGAGGGAGCATACAAGATCGTCGACGGCACCATGACCAACTGCCGGCTGCCCAAGCCGGACTGGCAGTTACTGGCGCGTCAGATCAATATTGCCGAGGGCAAAGCTTCGACCCGGAACACCATCTTCAAGCTGCTTGGGGTCCCAATATTCGACTTGCCCTATCTGAGCCGGCCGGTGAACGAGACCGGCCGGGTGAGCGGCCTGCTCACTCCCGTGTTCAGCGTTGGATCTTCGATTCGGGGTTTCACCGCCGGCGAGCAAGCCTACATCGTGCTGAACCGCAGTATGGACATGATTCTCGGCCTCGAGTACTACAGCAAGCGCGGCTGGGCGCCCAACGGCGACTTTCGTTACAAGGGGCCGGGCCTCGACCACGTGACCGCACGCTGGAATGCCTTGATCGATCGCGGTTTCGAGCAGTTGCAGACATCGGGCCCGCAGGCTGGACAGACCATCGACGTCAACCAGGGCGGCGTGGACATCCTGGCGCTGGGCCGCAAGGATTTCTCACCGGACACGCGGGTTGCCGGCAATGCCGAGTACCTCTCGAGCTACGTGTACCGGCTTGTGTTCAACGACAACTACTGGCAGGCCATCAGCTCCGAAGTAAACAGCGAAGCCTACCTTGCGCACGTTCACAACGGGCTGGCGTCGTCGCTCTGGGTAGGACGCATCCAGAACTTCGCCGGGTCGACCGAAGGGGACGAGGTCAGGATTCTTCACCTGCCCAGCGTCCGGTTCGACATTCTGGACGAGCCGGTAGGCGCATCACCCCTTTACTGGGGAATGGGATCGTCGATCGCGCACCTGGGGCGCTCCGAACCGGCCTTTCACGCCCACAACGTTGGCCGGTTCGATCTTTATCCCCATCTCTCTTTGCCTATCGTGGGCGGAGGATGGAGCGTCGTACCCGAAATTGGCGCGCGTCTGACGTTCTATACCGGAAGCCAGACACCGGTACTGACCGCCGTGAACGGCGGCACTCCCACGGTGAGCCACGAGGCACTCCTGCGCACCGACGCGGAAGCAACCGTTGATGTCCGGCCCCCGGCCCTGGAGCGGGACTTCACCCTGGGCCGCTGGGATCGGGTGCTGCGCCACGTTATCGAACCGGAGCTGACCTACCACTTTGTCGGCGGTATCGGCAGCCAGGAGCAGAATGTACTCACCATCGACACGGCCGATATCGCGAGCGACACGAACGAGGTGGGATATTCCCTGATGCAGCGCTTCTACCTCCGTCCAAAGCACCCGAAACCTTGCGAGCCGGCGTCGGCGCCGGGGGAAGAAGGCTGCTCCGCCCCGCGCGAGTGGGCCAGCTGGAAGATTGCGCAGAAATATTTCTTCAACGCCAATTTCGGCGGCGCGCTCATCCCCTACCGGCGCAATGTTTTCGACACTACGCTCGACCTGAGCGGAATCGCCTTTCTCACCCAGCCGCGCAACCTGTCGCCGGTCATCTCGCGCCTGAGGTTCGAGGCCATCGACAACCTCCGTATCCAGTGGGACCTGGACTACGATCCCAAAGCCGGCCGCCTGGGCGGCAACAACGTCTTCGCCGGTTACAGCTGGGGTGACACCACCATCGGGATCGGGCACTCGCTGCTGAACGGGGTAGACGAAATGGGCAGCGCCGCCTCGATTATCCAGAGCAACCAGATGGAACCGTTCTTGCAAATCGGCAAGCAGCAAAAAGTCGGCTTCAACCTGGCCGCCAACGGCGGTTATGACTTTGTGCATGGCGCAATCCAATACGCGGGGGTGCAGGCGGTGTACAACTGGAATTGCTGCGGCCTGACGCTCGGGTACCGGCGCTTCGCGCTCGGCTCCCCCCGCGACGAGACCCAGTATCTTTACAGCTTTACCCTGGCCAACTTTGGCTCCGTGGGCGACATCCGTCGCTCCAACACCGTCTTCCACGACCCGGCGGTCCCTCCGCCGTACTAGAGTCTGCAGGCCCAGAACAAATACACTGCCGAAGGCGGCGCGCGCTACTGGTCGCTTGAACTGAAGCCCGTCAGCATGTGCGACTCCGACCGAAACATGTGGTAACCATCGAAGCTGACGTCGTTCAGCATGGTTCCGTACGGTCCCCATGCCCTGAAAGCCTGGTCCCATTCCCGGACGACCCGCACGGACCGCCCCCGCACGATGGATACGCT
>DASXGD010000461.1:0-2677 GCA_036489245.1 Occallatibacter sp.
CACACCGTTGTCCAAACCATCTCACAGAGAAACAGCGGCTCAGTCATGGCGGTTGTCTGCATATAGAGCAGGTTGGGGTTCAGCGCGAAGAAGGCGAGACCGAGTGCCGATGGCTGCACCGGGAGCCAGTGGCGAGCCAGCATGTACATGCCAAGGCAACCGGCCAGCCAGGCCAGGGCGGATGGAATGAATCCGGCGATTCCGTTGGCCCACCATGCGTAGACAGCGACGAACGGAATCATCAGCAGGTGAGGCAAGGGCAACCATACCGAGCCTAGCTCCGAAAGGCCGGGCCGGCGCGAGTCAATGACCCGTCGGGCGATGTGCAGATGCGCGACCGCGTCGCCGTAGTTGAGCATGGCTCCATGCTGCCAACTCCATGCCGCTGCCGCGAGCGAAACCGCCGCGCATCCGGCTGCCACTGCCATCCATTCCGGCCGGCGGACCGGTTGCTCAATCAAGGTGAGTCAACTCGCGGAACAGGGAGAAGCGCTCGTCGATTTCCGGCCGCGAGAGTTGTTGCAGCCGCTCGGTCCCGAACCGCTCCACCGCGAATGATCCCATGACGCCGCCGTAGAACATGGCCCGCCGGAATGCGCCGGGCGTGAGCTCACTCTGCGACGCCAGGTAGCCGAAGAAACCTCCAGCGAAGCTGTCGCCGGCGCCGGTCGGGTCGACGACTTCTTCGAGAGGCAACGCGGGCGCCCGGAAAGTCTTTGCGCCGAGGCCATTGTTGCTCGCGCCGTAGAAAGCCGTGGCGCCATATTCGCCGTGCTTGACCACCAGCATGCGCGGTCCCATTCCTAGAACGCCGCGCGCAGCTTGAACGAGATTATTGTTTCCGGCCAGCATGCGCGTCTCGGTGTCGTTGATGAGCAGGATGTCGAGACCCTTCAGAACTTCCCTGAGCGCGTCGCGATGATCCTTGATCCAGTAATTCATGGTGTCGCCGGCGACGAGTTTTGCGAGCGGCATGGCCTCGCGCACACGGCGCTGCAAGACCGGGTCGATGTTGGCCAGAAAGAGAAACTCCGAGTCGCGATAGGCGTCAGGGATTTTGGGCTCGAATGCGCCGAAAACATTCAACTCGGTGGCGTGGGTCTTGGCTTCATTGAGGTTTTCGAGGTACGAGCCTTCCCAGAAGAAGCTCTTGCCCGCCGCCCGCTCGATGCCCAGGGTATCGATGCCCCGGGCCTCAAAAACGGATTGCTGCTCAGCGCCGAAATCTTCCCCCACCACCGCGATGACGCGCACGCTGGTGAAATAGCTCGCGGCGAGCGAAAAGTAAGTCGCCGCGCCGCCCAGGCATCGGTCGCGCCGGCCCGCTGGAGTTTCAATGGAGTCGAAGGCGACGCTGCCCACTACAGTAATTGCCACGTATATTCCTCTCTTTTCGTTGTAGGTTTAGTCAATCGTACACACCAGCACTGGCCCGCAAAGAGGCTGCGAACTACCAGCCGAAATACTTTCCGAACAAGAGCTTGAGATTTTCTTTTGCCTGGGCTGATATGGCATCCGGCTGGGTTAGCACCGCAAAGCGCGCCGCCGACGCGCAAGCACAGGTGCGCTCTCTGGGCATAGCGGCCACCGCTTCTTTGACGACCTTGCAGGCGTTGGCGGCGTTCTGGTGGAGCACGGCTACGATTTGCTCAACCGTCACCGCGTCATGACCTTCGCGCCAGCAATCGTAGTCGGTCACCATGGCTACGGTGGCGTAGCAGATCTCGGCCTCGCGGGCGAGCTTGGCTTCCTGAAGGTTGGTCATGCCGATCACGTCGGCGCCCCAACTGCGATAGAGATTCGATTCGGCCCTGGTGGAGAACTGGGGGCCTTCCATGCAGACATAGGTGCCGCCCAATTTGCCGGTCACGCCGGCCGCGGTGCATGCATCCGCGGCCGCGCGGGCCACCGTGGCGCACACCGGATCGCCAAAGGCCACGTGGCCCACGATCCCGTTTCCAAAGAAGGTCGAGACGCGATGAAAGGTGCGATCGATGAACTGGTCGGGGATGACGAAGTCGGTGGGCTTGTGCTCTTCCTTCAGCGATCCCACGGCGGAGACGGAGATGATTCGTTCCGCGCCCAGCTTTTTGAAGGCGTAGATGTTGGCGCGGAAATTCAATTCAGACGGAAGAATGCGATGGCCGCGCCCATGACGGGCGAGGAATGCGACTTTGCGTCCTTCCAGTTCTCCCAGGACAAAGGCGTCCGACGGTTCGCCGAAAGGGGTTTCCACACGCTGTTCATGTACGTTTGTGAAGCCGGGCATGGAGTACAGGCCACTGCCGCCGATAATGCCGATTTCCGCTTCCGCCAAAAGCTGCTCCCGTGCGCTTGACCGTTCGTTCGGCCCCTGCGCCTGCATAGTGCAAACATCTCAGTATAAAGGGAGGGCACGGCCTCGCTGGGACGGCGGGACCGGGAGTATGCCAGGCATTCAGGCGGTGGCTTCGATCGCCTCCTGCGCCCGGGCTTGCGCGGATGCCGCATCCCGCACGGCCCAGCCGGCGAGGAGCAGGCTCGGAGCCGCCACGGGCGGGCAATCGCCGAGCTCGCCGAGGGTGGTGTGAAAGACCGTCTGCCCAGGCTGTGCGGCACGGGAGACGACCGCGCAGGGAAAATCGCTCGGCAATCCATCCGCAAGCCACTCAGCGGCAAGCATTCGGAGATCGCGTCC
>DASXGD010000485.1:0-16453 GCA_036489245.1 Occallatibacter sp.
TTAAACCCCGTCATCCCTGCCGGATTTACGGTCATAAGCCGCAATCCCTGTTCGACCGTCGCTCCCGTAAACTTCAGGAAGTTTTCGAGCGCCCGATCCAGGGTGAGCACGCTTCCAGCCAGCACGTCGCCGATGGTGGCGCGGCCGTCGGCCACCTGCACCGGGAAACCGCCCAGCTTGTACTCCCCGTCCGGCATGCCCGTCGCGCTCATGGCGTCGGTGACCAGAATGGCCCGTTCCGGCCCTTTGGCTCGCCACCACAGGCGTACCAGCTCCGGTAGGTTGTGGATTCCGTCGCAGATCAGTTCGGCGAAAAGCTCATCCGTGGTCAACACGACTTCCAGGATCCCCGGATCCTTGTGGTCCAGGCAGCGCATGGCATTGTATGTATGAGTCGCGCTGGTGGCCCCGGCGGCGATTGCCCGCCGCGTATCCGCGGCTGACGCATCGGAGTGGCCGACCGACACCCGCACCCCGCGCGACGCCGCGTGTCCGGCGAGCTCGACAGCTCCTGGTAATTCGGGCGCCAGCGTGATCAGGCGGACGTGTCCCCCGGCTGCCTCGAACATGCGATCGAATATGGCAATATCGGGCGCGAGCAGGCGGTTCGACGGATGCGCGCCTCGCTTTGAGTGAGAGAGAAACGGCCCCTCCAGGTGGATTCCGACCGCCTTGGCCTCGCCTTTGTCTTCCGCTCCCTCGATCAATCTGGCCAGGCCCTGCAGGGACCGCAGCGTCGCGTCGAGCGGCGCCGAAACAGTCGTGGCAAGAAATGTGCCGGTCCCCCGGGCAGCCAGAAACCTGCCCATCGTGCTCAGGGCTTCGGGCGTGGCTTCCATGATGTCGTGCCCCGCGGCGCCATGGATATGCACATCGAAAAATGCCGGCGCCAGGGTTGCGGTGGGAAAAGAATGTTCCGCTCCGCCGACCGGCACTTCCGCCCCTTCGCGGCCTTCGATCGCCGCAATCCGTCCGTCCTCAACCACAACCATGGATTCGCCATGCAGGGCTGTTCCGTCCCACAGCTGCTTTCCCGTATAGACCGTACGCATGAGCGGCATTATTGCAGGCCCGGCGGAACTCTGTCCCAGACGCTCTGACCCGCTTCCGTTACACCTTTGTAACCCCGAAATGAAGCCTAATTTGCTAGGGTTGTCGTATGAATATTCGGGGCGTGACGGCTGCGTTTTCGTTGTTCGTATTGAGCATGGCTTTGCTTCACCCGCAAAGCATCGATCTGCCCACAAGCAAGCAGCTGATCGAGGAAATCCCGGGCCATCCGCAGCGCCTCAACAGCCTGCCGATCTCGATGGCCGTGTCCCCCGATAAGCGCTACGTGGTTACGATCAACGCCGGATACGGAACTTTCGAATCCCAGTACGACCAGTCGCTTGCCGTGCTCGATACGCAGACGGGGAAAGTGATGGATTTTCCGGACGACCGTACGCCGGCCCGAGAGGCCAAACAGACGCTCTATTCCGGGCTGGCGTTCGATCACGATGGATCGCACATCTACGCCAGCATGGGCTCACTCACCGATCCCACCGGCGAACAGAAGGGCGCCACCGGGAACGGCATAGTCGTGTACAGCTTCCACTCCGGCAAAATCGCACCCGAGCGGTTCATCCCCCTGCCTCTGCAGCAGCTCGCGCCGGGGCGCAAAACTCGCCTGATTGAGGAGAGGGATGGCGACAAGGGCATTCCTTTCCCGGCGGCGATTGCCGTGGCAGGCACGCCCGGGTCGCAGAAACTGCTCGTGGCCGGAAATCTCTCCGACGATGTTCTCCTCGTCGACCCGGCTAACGGTCAGATCGTCCACCGCTTCGACCTCTCGGAAAGCGATGCCGTGCCGGGCACCTATCCGATTGCGCTCGCCATCCCGCCCGACGGGCAGCATGCCTATGTCGCGCTCTGGAATGCGTCGGAAATCGTCGAACTGGATCTCGCCGGGGGCACCATCGCACGCAAGCTGGCGTTGCTCAGGCCCTCCAGTGCTGTCGCGCCCGGCACCCATCCCTGCGCGTTCGAATTCTCGCCGGACCGCAAGACCCTCTATGTTGCGCTCGCCAACCGGGACGCGGTCGCGGCGATCGACATCTCGCAGGGCAAGTTTTTCATCAAAGGCTACTTCGACACGCGCCTTCCGGGCCAGAGCTACTTCGGCGCGGAGCCGGTGGCATTAGCCGTCAATGCGGACGGAACCCGGGTCTACGCCGCCAATATGGCGAGCGATGCCGTTGCGGTCCTCGATCCCGCCAAGTTGAACGGCAAAGAGGCCAAGCAGAGCTTCATCGAGCCGATGGGTTTTGTGCCCACGGAGTGGATGCCGATCTCGATGACGGATTCCGGCGGCAAGCTCTATATCGCCACCGACAAGGGCAGAGGCACCGGGCCCAACAATATGCCGCAGGGACAGACCGCGGAGATGAAGCAAAAAAATGTGAATTCCAGTCACACCTACATCGCCACGTTGTTATACGGCTCGCTCGCATCGATCGACGAAGCCTCGATCGAAAAGAACCTGCCGCAGTGGACCGAGACCGTGCTGGCCTCGAATCGCATGAAGGCCGCGGCGGAGAAGATCGACTTCGCCGAGGGCGGGCACGACCGCATCAAGCACGTCATCTACATCATCAAAGAAAACCGCACCTACGACCAGGTCTTCGGCGACCTCAAGCAGAACGGCAAGCCGGTCGGCAACGGTGACGCGAGCCTCACCATGTTTGGCGAGGACATTACGCCCAACCTGCACAAGCTCGCGCTCCAGTTCGGCGTGCTCGACAACTTTTATGACTCCGGCGAGGTCTCCGGAGACGGTCATGTCTGGTCCAATGCCGCTATCGGATCGGACTACCTGGAGAAGAACTGGCAGCAGTCATACCGGGGCAGTCAGCGCATGTATGACTTCGAGGGCGCGGTTGCCGACGGCTATCCACTGCTTCAGAACATCCCCGATGTGAACGAACCTGCCAGCGGATATTTGTGGGGCGATCTAGCCGCCCATGGCAAGACCTACTACCACTTTGGCGAATTCATTTCGACCATTTTCTGCACCGACACTGTGGTGGCCCACATGCCCACCAACCCGCAGGAAGGTCCGATGATGCCCGGCAAGGCGTGTGCGCGGAAGGAAATCGCGCCCGGCGAACCGATCCCCGACGAGTGGGGCGGTGGTGTGAATAAGTGGCCCTGGCCCATTCCTCTGATCGCCGCCAATACCGCGACCAAGCCGGAACTGGAGGGCCACTTCGCCCCAGAGGCGCCGGATTTCGAACTGCAGGTTCCCGACCAGATTCGCGTCAATATCTTCCAGCACCATCTGAAACAGTGGGTGGACGTCAGGAACGAGAAGGGCCTGGACATCATGCCCAATTTCGTCCTGCTGCGCCTGCCAAACGACCACACTGCGGGCACGCGACCGGGCGGTCCGACACCCAAGTCCTCGGTCGCGGATAATGACCTTGCCGTGGGCCGAGCCGTCGATGCCGTTTCCCACTCGCCTTTCTGGGACGACACCGCGTTTTTCGTCCTTGAGGACGATGCCCAGGCCGGGGCCGATCATGTGGACGCCCACCGCAGCATCGCGTTGGTCATCAGCAAATATGCGCCGCACGCCAAGGACGGCGGACCCTATGTCGACAGCCGCTTTTACTCCACGGTCAGCGTGATCCGCACCATGGAGACTCTGCTGGGCCTGCCGCCCATGAACAACAACGACGCGCTCAGTTCGCTGATTTCGACGCTGTTCACCGGACCCGGCGACCAGCCCGTGTACTCGGCCGACTATTTGAATCGCGACAACAACCTCATCTACACCGCGAACAAAAAGAACGCGCCGGGCGCGGAAGACAGTATGAAGATGGACTTCCGTCACGCCGACCGCGCCGACACCCAGAAGCTGAACATCATTCTCTGGAAAGACGTGAAGGGCAATGCGCCGGTGCCCGCCATGCTCAAGGTGCGGGTGAAGAAACCGGCCAGGGATGACGACGACTAGTCTCTGGTCTTCGCCGATCTCCCTGAAGATCCCCCGGGCGCCCTTGCGACCGCGAATATTTGGAGAAGAGCGAAAAACACTGAATGTAACAGGAAATGCTGTTTTAAACGGCGTCGACATCGCTGACAGCTTTGGCATGGGATGATTTGTCACAGCAAGGCTTAATTTTATGCAGCGCCGTTTGGCGGGAAGAGCGGGCGGGCTTTCGTTTTGTAAAATCGTCGGTCACACCGGGATTTCGAGCGGCCCTCCGGGGCGCGGGCCCTTGCTTGCTCTCTACCCAGGAATGCGTCCGCTGCGGCGGACTTTTCCTGGGCTATTTTGGATTCGTTCCTCCGGGACGCGGGGAATTGAACGAAACCGAGGGCATAAAAAGGGCGGAATCCGGGGGATTCCGCCCTTGGATGAAGCGAAGGGAAATTACTCGGGCTTGACTGCGCCGGTGGCGTTTTCCTGCTTGGCCAGTTTCACGCGGGCGGTTTCGAGCTTGTGCTGCACCTTGGCTACGTCGCCCGGTTCCACGTCAGCGGTTGCCGACCGGGAATATTCCGAGAGCGAAAGTTCCCATTGCGCGGCGGCCAGCCGGATGCGGCCAGTCTTCTCGTATAGGTCGCCAAGATGGTCGTGCACGGTGGGGTCGGTCTGATCGCGCTCGACGGCCTGGCGCAGGTTCTCCTCCGACAGTTCATACTCACCCATTTTGAAGTAGGCCCAGCCCAGCGAATCAAGGTAGGCGCCGTTCATCGGCTCGAGTTCGACGGCCTTGCGGATGAGCTTGAGGGCTTCGGGAAGACGGATCCCCTTGTCGGCCAGCATGTAACCCAGGTAATTGAGGGTCATGGCATTGGAGGGGTCGAGTTCGAGGGCCTGGCGGAAGTAGGGCTCGGCCAGTTCGGGATGCTTCTGGCGGTCGGCCAGCGCGCCGCGGAGGAAGAGAAGATAGATCCTGTCCTCCTTCTTCTTAGTGAGGGTTTCCGCCTTGTTCAGGGCCTCCTCGGCATCCTTCCAGCGATGGACGCGGGTGTACATGTTGCCGAGGGCCAGCCAGACGGCGCGGTCGGCGTCAGTATTGTCGAGCATGCTTTTGGCAAGATCCATCCCCTCGTCGGTCCTGCCCTGGTCGACCAGTTCTCCGGCCAGCATCAGCTTGAGGTCGCGATCCTTGGGGTTGGCCTCGACAGCCTTTTTGGCCGTCTCGACGGCCTTGTCAAACATCTTGGCGTCGCGGTAGGTGTCGACCTGGCCCTGGTAGCCACGGGTGGCCGCGTCGCCCCCCATGTCGATCATCTTCTGATAGGTCGCGATGGCCTGATCGACCTTGTTCTGCTCGTGGTAGATGGAGCCGAGGCGCTCCAGGAAGATGCCGCGATTGTTCTTCTCTTCAGCGGTGTAGGCGCCGTTGGCGTGGGAGGTCTGGTCGACCATCTTCTCGTAGACGGCCGAAGCATCGTCGTAGTGGCCAAGGACATCGAGGAGCAGGCCCTCGTTATAGCCGGCTTCGAGGTTGTCAGGATCCTTCTTGCGCGCTTTGCGAATGGTGGCAAGCGCTTCGTCGTATTTACCCTCGCGGCGCTGAATCTCGGCGATGTGGACGAGGGCTCCGGCGTCGTCAGGATCGGCGGCGGCGATGTCCTTGTATTGCTTGAGGGCGGCGTCAAACTGGCTGTCGTTCAGGAGCGCCTGGCCAAGGGCATTCATGGTCGGCACGTCGCCCGGCTCGAGATCGGCCGCCCGCTTGTAGGCCGCGATGGCGTCCTTGGGGCGCTTCATCTGGTCGTAGGCCGCCCCCAGGGTGAACTCCATGCGCGCCGTGCGGTCGCTCGCGGGCACCGCCTCGATCAGCTTGGCGGCGCGATCGATGTCGCCGCTCTCCACGTAGACGCGGGCCAGGTTGAGAACCACTTCTTCCGATTCCGGTTCGATGTCCTGGGCGATCTTGTATTGTTCTTCGGCCTTGGCCTGCTGGTGCTTGACGGTGTAGAGGGAGCCGAGGACCATGTGATCCTCAACGCTCTTGGGGAGCAGGGCGACGATCTTTTCGAATTCGGCAATGGCGAGGTCCAGGGCATTGCCCGAGGGCGAGGCCGACGAGGGAGCATTCTGCTGATCGCCAAGCTGGCGCAAATAGATGCGGCCCAGCAGCTTATGGGCATCGACGTCGTCCGGGGAGGTCTTCAGAAGCTCGCGGGCGGTGGCTTCAGCGTCGCGGCTGCGGCCGGTCCGAAAATAGAGCTCCGCCAGTCCGTCGTACAACTGCGCCGAATGCGGATCGGCATTGAGGGCGGCTTTGTATTCCTCAATGGAGTGCTGGACATACTCCGGCCGTCCGGAGTTGATGGCCTGTTCCTCGTACATGTTGGCCAGAGCGGCGTGGTAATAGGCGCCGGAACGGTCAGCTGCCCGGTCCGGGCTGGAAGGCTCCGGGGTTTTGGCCGTCTCAGCCGGCTTGGCGGCTTCTGACTTGGCGGGGGTTTGGGCATGGGCGCTCAACGCCGGAAACGACACCAACGAGGATGCGGCCAGCGACAGCCATAGGCACGACAAACGATTGTCTAGTCTCATGTTCTCTTTAGGGGGTCTTACACCATCCAGGCCATTGTCGGGAGATGCATAATCCCGGTTGAATGTGGCCCAGAGGTCTGCCAGGCAGCCAGTGGGCGTATGCTTGCCTGTTTATACAGACGATTCTACGCGTCATTTAGTGCGCCTGCGCAAAGACCAACATTATTTTGGGGTTTGGCTGGTAAAATCCACAGCCGCCCCCGGGGGGCCCGAATTCTACGCCTCCGGTCCGGGTCACGGGCATGAGGTCAGTGCCGGAAGTGGCGGATGCCGGTGAATACCATGGCCATGCCGAGCCGGTCTGCAGCGGCGATGACATCCTGGTCTTTGACTGAGCCCCCCGGCTGGATGACCGCGGTAGCACCGGCCGCGGCGACAGCCTCAAGGCCGTCCGGAAAGGGAAAGAACGCATCGGAAGCGGCCACCGTGCCCTGGAGCGGCAGGACCGCTTTCATGGCGCCGAAGCGGGCGGCGTCCACGCGGCTCATCTGCCCGGCGCCGATGCCGACGGTCTGCCCGTCGCGGGCATAGACGATGGCGTTCGACTTGACGTGCTTCGAGACCCGCCAGGCGAAGATCAGGCTGCGGAGTTCTTCGGGGGATGGGGGGCGCCAGGTGACCACGTCCAGTTCCGACTCCTCCACTCGGCCGGTGTCGGCGTCCTGGAGCAGCAGGCCGCCGGAGACGTGCTTGATGACCGGCCGCGATGGGGCAGGCCTGATTTCGACCAGACGGAGGTTTCTCCTGGTGGCAAAGCGCTGCCGGGCTTCGGCTGTGAACGAGGGTGCGACGATGGCCTCCACGAAGAGTTTGGCGATTTCTTCCGCGGCCTCGCCGTCGACGGCCTGGTTGATGCCGATGACGCCCCCAAAGGCGGAAACCGGGTCGCATTCGAGGGCTTTCCGGTAGGCCTCGAGCACCGTGGCGCCGGTAGCCGCGCCGCAGGGGTTGGTGTGCTTGATGATGGCCACCGCGGGCTGGTCGGTGTCGTCCGCGTGCAGTTCCTGGGCCAGTTCCCAGCAGGCATCCAGATCGACCAGATTGTTGAAACTGAGTTCCTTGCCCTGGAGTTGGGTTGCGCCGGCGATGCCGAGGCCGGTACGGTCGGAGTAAAGGGCGGCGCGCTGGTGGGGGTTTTCGCCGTAACGGAGAGGCTGGAGGAGCGCCAAGTTGATGCGCAGGTAGGGCGGGAGGGCCCCGGTAGCCAGGGTTGCCGGTTGGTCGGGCGCAGGCGGCTCCGCGTCCGAGTCGAGCGAGGAAGAGTTGTTGCCAGAGGTCCCGACGATCTGGTCGAGGGTGTTGGCGATGGCTGTGTCGTAAGCCGCGGTGGTGGCGAACGCCCGTTTCGCAAGGCGCCAGCGCGTTCCGCGGCTCAGGGCACCATCGTTGCGTTTCAACTCATCGATGAGTGCCTGGTATTGCCCAACGCTGGTTACGATGGCCACGTCTTCGAAGTTCTTGGCTGCCGAGCGCACCATGGACGGGCCTCCGATGTCGATGTTCTCGATGAGGTGTCCGAAGGGCACTCCGGGCTGCTCCGCAGTTTTTTGAAACGCGTAGAGGTTCACGATCACCATGTCGATGGGCTGGATGCCGTGCGCGGCGGCAGCAGCCTCATGCTGGGCGTTGCCGCGGACGAAAAGCAGGCCGCCATGCACGCGGGGATGCAGCGTCTTAACGCGCCCGTCCAGCATCTCCGGGAAGCCGGTCAAATCGCTAATGTCTCGCACCGCGAGACCGGCTTCCCGCAAGATTTTTGCCGTTCCCCCGGTGGAGATGAGCTCCACTTCAAAACCCGCCAGCACCTGGGCAAGCTCCACCAGTCCGGACTTGTCCGTAACGCTTACCAGAGCCCGCCGAATCTTCTTTTTCCCGCTCACCGTTTCTCCTTGCGGCTTCACGCGCGGCAGGCAGCTACAAGATCGCACGCGCGCGAGCCAAACAACAGACTACAACCCGGGGTGGGGCGGTCTCGTCCCGTCCGGTCCGGTCCCGTCTGGTCCCCCCTGGGGGCGAATCTGTTGTGCACAGCCTCGAAAGCCGAAATCAAGTAGAGTTGATCCATGGGAAGCAACCCCCAAACGCCGCCGCCCTACGGATATGGATCCGTGAGCGGGGGTGCGGAACCGGAGATCCTGGCCCCGGATCAATCCGGCTATGGACGGGCTCCGGAAATGCGGCGCCCCCGGCCGAGGTGGGCTGTGGCTCCGGCTACCTACCTGCTGCTTGGAATCAACTGCGCTGTCTTTGTGGCTATGGCCCTGCGGGGAATCAACCCCATGAATCCGTCGCCGGAGCAACTGCTTCACTACTGGGGCGCCAACAACGCGGGGTATGTCTTATACCTTGGCCAGTGGTGGCGCATTCTTACCGCCATGTTTGTTCATGCGGGGCTGCTGCACCTGGCTACAAACATGTGGTGCCTGTGGAACCTGGGACTGCTGGCCGAACCGCTGATGGGTTCTTTCGGCGTGTTCGCGGTTTATATTCTTACCGGGGCGTCGGGCAACCTGCTGTCGACCTTTACCAATTTCATGTGGCCGATCCGGGAGGCCGGAACCATCAGCTATCCGGTGGGTGTGGGCGCTTCCGGCGCGGTGTTTGGGATTGCCGGCGCGCTCATCATCCTGCTCAAGTCGCATCGCCTGCCGGTGCCGCCGGACGAGGTGAAAAAGCTGCGCCGCTCGGTGATCTACTTCGCGATTATCAATCTCGTGATCGGCGGCGGGATCACGCTGGGCACGAATGTGATCGGCTCCGGAATTCACATTGATAACATGGCGCACCTGGGCGGCGTTGCATGCGGGCTTCTGTTCGCGATCCCCATGGTCCCGCGACTCGGCGCTCCACGCGAAGTGTTTGAACGGCGCTTACGCCTCGCCATCGGGATGACGGTCATGATCCTCACCCTGTTCGGATATTTTCTCAGCCGCCTGGTCGTACCCGTCCGTTAGTTCCCGCGCTCTCTGCAGTTGTGAAAGAATGTGTCTTGTAAGCGGATCAGCCAGCTTTCAAGCTCGCTCCAACTCTCTGTTTCGTGATGGAGGCAGACGATGAAACGCCGCGAATTCCTCAAGCAAGCCGCCCTCACCGCCGCAACCGTCGCATCTGTCAGCCAACTCCACGCTTCGGACAAAACGAATTCGAATCCAATCCCCAGGCGCACCCTCGGCAAGACCGGCGAGAAGCTGTCCATAATCGGCTTTGGCGGGATCGTGGTGATGAACGAAGACACCGGTGCGGCATCGAACATCGTTGCCGAGGCGGTCGATCGCGGCATCAACTACTTCGACATTGCGCCCAGTTACGGGAACGCGCAGGAGAGGCTCGGACCGGCCCTCGCGCCCTACCGGAAAAATGTCTTCCTGGCCTGCAAGACCGAGGAGCGCACCAGGGATGAATCGCGCAAGCAACTTGAGCAATCACTGCGGCTGCTCAAGACCGACCACGTGGACTTGTATCAGTTTCATGCGCTGACCAAGATGAAGGAACTGGACACGGTGCTCGGTCCCGGCGGCGCGATGGAAACGATGGAGGCTGCGAAGAAGGAAGGCAAGATTCGCTACATCGGCTTCTCGGTGCATTCGCAGGAGACCGCGCTGGCCGCGCTCGACCGCTACAACTTCGATACCATCCTGTTCCCGGTGAACTGGGTGTTGTTCACTCAAGCACAATTTGGTCCAAAAATTCTAGAAAAAGCGCAGGAGAAGCAGATGGGGATCCTGGCGCTGAAGAGCATGGCCAAGACAGTGTGGCCTGCCGACCAGAAAGAAAATCATCCCGAGCCCAAGTGCTGGTATCAGCCGGCCGCGTTTCCCGACGAGGCATCGCTGGGCCTGCGCTGGACCCTCGGCCATCCCATTACCGCCGCTGTTCCGCCCGGAGACGAACGCTATTTCCGTCTGGCGATGGACGTGGCGCAGAATTACAAGCCGCTGGAGGCGCACGAAGAGCAGGCGCTGCTAAGCGGCGGGCATGGCGTGGAGCCTATTTTCCATTTGGGGAATGATGTGTAGCGGGCTGCGGAACTTCGCACCCCATTGATCCGAGTCAATTTGGGTTACGGAGCGGGCTCGGCTGCAAGCACCGCTTCGCTCGCCCACTCACCGACCGTTCTCAAAGATGGCCTTCACTTTGCCCTCCCGGACGGCGCGAACCAGGGCCGCGTGGTCTTTCTCGTTCTGGTCGGCATAGGCGACGGAGAACGCTGCGATGGCCTGGTCGAACACATCGTTGTTCCCCATGTACCCGCTCAGCAGGGACCGGTTCCCAGATCTGGCATGGCTGAGCGCAAGCGCCCTCCCACACCATTGGGCATAAAGATCCATTTCTGCACGGCCAAAGGTCTCTACGCGCACGCTGATTTTGACATCCCTAAGCTGGCGCACGAAGAAATCGCGCTTCGGTCCTCGACACCACCCCAGGAACATATCGCCGGCGGGTTGCATGATCCGGTAGCCGTTGACTACACGCTGTCCACTGTTGGGAAACACACTCTTACCTGCGTACGGCTCCAATACCGACGCCCGTGCCTCCTTGATCTGGAGGAAGAGTGGATCGTCATCCGCGGCCATAAACAGGAATACCCAGCAGGAGGTTCCGACACTTCCGATTCCGACAACCTTCATCGCGGCGTCACGGAGTTCGTAGCGATCCAGCAGAGATTGGTATGCAGTTGGAAGCGTCGCGCGATAACCGGCGATTGCATCATGAAGGATCTTGCTTACCTTCCCCGGAGGATTCTCCTTGTCGTGGAAGATCGTGGGGAGTTGGTCTTTGATGAGGTGTAGGTCCCCCGTACGTGCCGCCAATTTGGGAAAGAGATCCTCAGATCGGCTTTTTGCTTGTTCCTGAGCGATGCGCTTCATTACCCGCTTGCGAAGGTTCACGTTGCTCAGCCCAGGCAACTGATCTGGTTCGAGCGCGTAGTACCAAAGCTCAAGCGTCTTCATTTCGCTGAACTCGCTCATCGATTCGCGGTAGCTCCGGACACAGGTCGTCGCTATATCTCTCGCGTTACCATCGCTCAATCCCTTGTCCCGGCAGCCAACAACGAAGCTCGCTGCGAGGCGCTTGACGTCCCACTCCCACGGCGCGGGCAGCGTCTCATCGAGATCGTTGATGGAGAAGATGATCTTCCGCTCTTCTGTAGCAAACCCGCCGAAATTACAGAGATGGGCATCCCCGCAACACTGGACGCGGACTCCTGTTGATGGCGTGGACGAGAGGTCGGCTGCCATTGTGAGGGCCGACCCTCGATAAAACGTAAACGCCGATTGCACCATGCGCCCGTGGCGCAGAGGCAGTAGCTCAGGGATGCGCCCCTTCTCGGAGGCCAAGACCAGCTCGACCGGATCACGCCGGCCCTTGGGAACCTTCCATTCGGCATGAAATTTCCGGGGGCAGGTATCCCGCAGCGCCTTTCCTTCGGCGTACCTTTGTGCGTGGGTGGTCATTGACTTTCGTGTAATAACACCCGATTCAGACTTGGTCGTCCTGGCCATCAATCCTCCGGCGTCCCCCTGAGTACGCTTGCTTTCAAAGCGCGTGACCTAAGCGCTCAGAAGAGATCGTCAATCGCTGGAGAAGAAAGATAAACTCCGCCTTTAGACGTAGATACTGGCAGAACTAATAGCAGCAGAATGATTTCGACGTTGGGGTCGATTTAGGGTAACCAGTGCGATGTTGCCTTCGGTAATGAATTGGATGTTCTCTATGTCATCCCGCTGTGTTAGGCGCTGCGGACTTTGGAACTCAGGCTTAGGAAGAGAACCTCCAAGGCCCGGAGGCGGGTGGCGGGCCATTCGTGAGTTTCGAAATTTATAAGCGCAGCAAAGCAGCTACAGCTCCTTCGCCTCGTCCGTCGCGGAGGACTCGCTCAGCATGAGAAGCGTGGTTGTGAGCCTTCACCGCGTCGCGGTGGCCGCGAATTTCTTCACCATGGCCAGCAGCAGCTTGCGATCGCTGTCGTTGAGGTTGGTGGAGTAGCGGCGAATCTGGGTGAGGAAGCGCAACTCCTCGTCGGAAAGCTTGGGCGCGGTCAACTGGCGGGTCACCCCGTCTTCGTGAAAGAACTGCGCAATCGGCAGGTCGAGCGCCATCGCGATCTTCGACAGCGTATCGAGCGAGGGGACGGTATGGCCATTCTCGACGCGGGAGAGATAGCACCGCAACAGCCCGGTTTTCTTTTCGATGTCTCCCTGGGAGAGCCCGCGCTGCAGGCGGTGGGCGCGAATGGTGGTGCCGATCTTCATCACGTGCCATCCTCTGGCGGCTACCGGGGGTAACTTCCGAGGTAGCTACCACCTTGTTATGTACTAAGTAGTTAACATGCGCGACCGGCGAAGCGCAAGCAAAATCGGCGCATTTCCGGGGCGGTCAGTGACCAAGTTGCTCCGCGAAAGACCGGTCGATGCGGGCAAGGGCGTCGGCTGCGTCTTCGGGGCGGTAGCCGGTTTTGTTGTTGGGGTTTTCGAAGGCATGCCCCGCGTCGGGATAGATCTTGATGTCGACCGGCTTGCCCAGCGATTTCATGGAGGCTTCGAAGGCGTGGACCGCGTCGGGCGGTATGCCCTGGTCCTGGCCGCCAAAGTTGCCGAGAATGGCGGCGTGAATCTTTGCCAGCTGATCCTTATCGGTGGCGAGAGCGCCGTAGTTGACGGCGACTGCCGTCAGCGCGGGCGCGGCGATGGCCAACTGCAGCGCGTATCCCCCACCCATGCACCAGCCAACGGCCCCGATGCGGTCGCGCTTCACATCCTTGCGGCTCTGAAGATAATTGAAGCCGGCAACCAGATCGCGCACGCCCTGGTCCTGGGGCAGGCCGCGCATCAGTTCGTGAGCGGTATCGGGATTGTCGGCCACCTTGCCGCGGTAGAGATCGACGGCCAGCGCGACGTAGCCTTTGGACGCGTAGCCGGCCGCCTCCTGCTTGATCCAGTCGTTCAGCCCCCACCATTCATGAATGACAAGCAGGCCGGGATGCGGTCCTGCACCCTGGGGCAGGTAGAGCAGCCCGCGCGCGACGCCATCGCCGCTGGGGAAGGTGACTGGCTGTTGTGCGCCGGCCAGGGCGGCAAAGGCAATCATCCAAACGAACACGGCGCGCGGCAGGAGGCATAAGGCTTTCATGGGGACCTCGGTCTTTGGGGGCGGACACAGGAATGAGGACAAGCCGCCGCTCAAAGATATTGCACGAGACGGGTGAATCCGTCTACGGGCTTGTCGTTGAAACACAGCCTGGGGACGAAGATGGGTTCGAGATAAATCCGATGCGGCGGACCGCGGCCCGGAGTGGCGGTAAACCTTACACGTCAACTGGCCGTCTGTTTGAATACGAGCGGGAACGCGTCAGGAGTGTAAATGCGGCTTTTGGCCAGGGCGGCGGGGGTATGTCTGGCGGTGCTGATCGCGGGCGCGTTTGCCCGGGCGCAGACGCCGGCGCCGCCGGCCCAAAACGGAGTGCCGACCGGGACGACTCCGGCGTCCGGGCAGCCGCCCGGGTTCGCATCGGCACCAACTTCCGCAGCACCCGCAAGCGCAGCCGGTGGAACGCTGCACGGCGTGGTAATGAGCGGCAAAGTGCCTCTGCCGGGGGTGACGGTGAGCGCGCAGAATACGCTGACGGGGAAGCGTTTTTCCACCACGACCGACATCAACGGGGCGTGGTCCATGGCCATCCCGCAAAATGGCCGCTACGTGATTCGCACCCAGTTTGCTGCCTTTGCTGCGGGATCGCAGGAGGCGTTGCTCAACGCTGCCAGTCATGACCAGACCGTGAATTTTGACCTGATGCTGGCTTCGCGCGCCGCGGAGCAGGAGCGGCAGCAGGAGGGACAGGCGTCGCAGGCGCAGCAGGCGATCCGGCAATTGACGGGAAACGGGGCACAGAGCCTGAGCCTGATGAGCGCGCTGACGGGTGACACTGAAGCCGGCACGGCGGCGCCGACCGCATCCACCGGCGCGGCGCTTCCTTCAATCGCCGGCAATGCGGATTTCAGCAGCGATTCGGTGTCGATTACCGGTCAGTCCGGTTCGGTGAGCCCGCTGGCTGGGGTGGACATGGACCGGATACGCGACCTCGTCGAGTCGATGCGGGCGCAAAACGGCGGGCAAGGTCCGGGCGCCGGCCCGGGTGGGGCTGGACAGGGCGGGGGTCTCTTCGGCGGCGGCGCGGGGGGATTTGGTGGTGGCGGATTTGGCGGAGACGGGGGAGGCTTTGGGGGTGGCGGTTTTGGCGGTGGGGGATTTGGCGGCCGCGGCGGAGGCGGGCGCGGCAATTTCCGCGGGTTCAATCCCGGCCAGCCGCATGGGGCCATTTTCTGGATGGGCAGCAATTCCGCATTGAATGCGGAGCCGTTCAGCCTGCGCGGGCAGCCGCAGGAACAACCGGCATCGGGCTCCAATCGCTTCGGGGTCACGCTGATCGGAGCGCCGTATATTCCCAAACTGACCAAGCCCAGCGGCAAGGATACGGTGTTTCTCACCGCCTCCGGGGTGCGCAGCTCCACCCCGCTCGACGAGTACGCCACGGTGCCAAGCGATGCCGAGCGGGCAGGCGTGATTCCGGGACTGCCGTACACGATCACACCGGTCCCCGAAGCGGTGGCACTGCTCGAGTACATCCCGGAACCGAACCTGCCCGGCACG
Source organism: Occallatibacter sp. (assembly GCA_036489245.1). Classification (GTDB taxonomy): domain Bacteria; phylum Acidobacteriota; class Terriglobia; order Terriglobales; family Acidobacteriaceae; genus Telmatobacter. The sequence continues at coordinate 15,209 of DASXGD010000485.1, forward strand.
ACGCAGAACTACCACCTGCTGACCACGGCGCAATCGAACACTACCCAGGCCGGCGTGCGCTACATGCGCAGCCTGGGCGCCAATGCTTCGCCGTTCGGAGCGTTTGGCGGAGGCGGCGGACGCGGAGGCGGCGGGCGCGCGCAGCAGAGCCAGGGGCTGCGGCAGAGTCTGAACTTCAACTACAACTTTGCCCACACGGCCAGCGATAACGTGAATGTTTATCCCCAGCTGGGAGGGAAGACGGCATCGGATTCGAATGCCGTGCAGGGCGGCTATACGCTCGGTTATCACAGGCTGACCAGCATTTTCAACGCCAGCTGGAACCGCAGCGACAGCCAGGTGACGAACTTTTTCACCAACGGGACCGACGTTGCGACCCAGGCGGGGGTGCTGGGGCCGGGCGGGAATCCGCTCAATTCCAGTCCGCTGAACTACGGCCTGCCCAGCGTAACGATGAGCAGCTTCACCGGACTGAGTCAGCAACAGCCGAAGTTCTCGATTTCCCAGACCCTTTCGTTTTCCGAAACGCTGGCCTGGATTCATGGCAAGCACAACTTCCGTTTTGGCGGGGACTACCGCCGCGTGCACCATGATTTTCTGGGGGGATCGAACTCGACGGGCAGCTTCTATTTCACCGGCGTGTATACCGGATCGTCGCTGGCGGATTTCCTGCTGGGCCTGCCCCAGTCCACGTCGATCGACACCACGGAGTCAAAGAGCCATCTGCGCGACAACGTGTTCGACGCATTTGCCCAGGACGATTGGCGCATGCGATCGAATCTGACATTGATGTACGGCGTTCGCTATGAATTTTTCGCGCCCTACACGGAGAAGTTCAACCACCTGTCGACGATCGATACCAACGCCTCGGGCGGCTTTTCGAGTGTGGCGCAGGTGCAGGCGGGAGGCACAGGGCCTTCGAGCGGGAACCTGCCCGACGCGCTGGTCTATCCGTTTCGAGTGGCCTTCGCTCCCCGGCTGGGCGTGGCGTGGCGGCTGCCAAAACAGACGGTTGTCCGGGGTGGATACGGGATGAATTACACCACCAGCCAATATGCCACCTTCGCCAACGTGATGGCGCTGCAACCGCCGTTTGCGAATTTGCAGACCAACGTGGTGGCGGGTTCATGCCTGCCCGCGGGGGCGGGTTGCCTTTCGCTCGCCGATGGCTTTCCCGCACCGAACGCGTTCGGAAACTATGCCGTTGATCCCCACTATCGACTCCCGTACGTGCAGGTGTGGAAC
>DASXGD010000502.1:0-6673 GCA_036489245.1 Occallatibacter sp.
CAGGCGGCTCATTTTTCCGCGGGCAGGGCTGGTTTTGGCTCTGACAGCGGCGGCAGTGAATCCGGCGCCCATTCCCGGTGGCACGCGTGACGGCCGGGCCGCGACAGGTTCGCGGCACAAAGTAAGCGGGGCGGCTAGCTAAGCTATCCGGCGACCGTGAGTTCTTCTTCGAGTTGCTGCTTCTGATAAAGGCTTGCGTAGTAGCCGTCGCGCGCGAGCAGTTCATCGTGCTTGCCCAGTTCCACGATCCGGCCGCGATCAAGAACGGCAATCTGATCGGCGTGGCGCACGGTGGAAACACGATGTGAAATCAGGATGGTCGTCGAACCCGCGGTGTAACGCTGCAAGCCGCCGAGAATGCGCTCTTCGGTGTAGGTGTCGACACTTGCAAGCGCGTCATCGAGGATGAGGATTGCGGGCCTGCGCAGTAAGGCGCGGGCGATGGCGGTGCGCTGCTTTTGTCCGCCAGACAGGGTCACGCCGCGCTCGCCGACCACCGTTTCAAAGCCCTGGGGGAATTCCTCGAACTCCTGGCGAACATGGGCCGCTTCGGCCGCTTCGAACAGGTCGGCGGTGCTGGCCTGGGGAGCGCCGAAGGCGAGATTCTCACGCAGAGTCTCGCTGAACAGGAATGTCTCCTGTGGCACCATGCCGATGTTGCGGCGCAGAACCGCGAGGGGGTATCCGCGTATGGGCCTGCCGTCGATGAGCAGGGAGCCTTCGGGCGCTTCGTAGAGCCGCGAGATCAGGTTGACCAGGGTGGTCTTGCCCGACCCGGTGGGGCCCACGATCGCCAGGCTCGAACCTGCGGGGATCTGAAGCGAGATGTCGTGGAGCACCTGCGTATGGCCATAGTTGAAGTCGAGGTGGCGGAACTCGATTTCCCCTGCCAGCACGGCGTCTTGCGCAATTGCCGGATCGGCGTCGCGATCGTCGATGGCGGGCTCCTGGCGCAACAGTTCGTCGATGCGCGTGACCGATGCTGTGCCGCGCTGGAAGATGTTGACTACCCAGCCTACCGCGATGATCGGCCATATCAGGAGGATCATGTAGGTGTTAAATGCCACGAACTCGCCGACGCTGATGCGGTGTTCGATGACCAGGTGGCCACCTGCCAGCAAGGTGATGATCATCGAGACGCCGAGAATGAATTCAAGCGAAGGCCACAACATGCCCATCAGTTGAACCAGGCGCAAGGCGCGGGAGATGTATCGGCGATTGAGCTGTTCGAAGAGACTGATCTGCGCATCTTCCCGGGCGAACGCCCGCACCAGCCGCGCACCTGAGTAGTTCTCCTGGGCCTGTGCTGAAATTTCGGAGAAGCTGGCCTGGATGCGCTCGAAGCGGTCATGAATCTTGCGGCCCAGGTACTGGATAACAATGCTGGCGATCGGAGCCGGGGCCAGGGCCACGAGGGTCAGATAGGGGCTGATCCTGAGCAGGAAGAACAGCGCTCCGACGGTGAACATCAAGGTGTTGGCGCTGTACATGATGGCCGGACCGAGCAGCATGCGCACCGCGTTCAGGTCGTTGGTAAGGCGCGCCATGATATCGCCGGTGCGATAGCGCTGATAGAACCCGGTGTCCTGTTTTTCGAGGTGGAGGAACAGGTCGTTTCGCAGGTCCAACTCAATATCGCGCGAGATGCCGATCAGGATCCATCGCTGTGCGTAGAGGAAGATGCCCTTGACCAGAGCGATGGCGATCAGAATTCCGGCAAAGAACAGGATTTGGCCTCGCGTCACGCCGTGATTCAACGCGTCGATCGCCTGCTGAAGGACCTTGGGAAACAACACCCAGACGGCATTGGTGGCAATCACACAGAGGCTGCCCCACAAGTATCCCCAGCGGTAGCGGCGCATGTAGGCGAAGAGGGGGCGCAGTTCGCGAAGCATGACTCTATTGTACGGGGAGGCTGGCTGGCGCGCAGCGGCGGACTGCACGACTTTCATACGGATTGTGACGGGATGCTTCGGCTGAGCCGATGAAGGGGAAGAGAACCGGAACGAGAGCGGCTGTCGGGGACGGTCGTATCGGGAAGGTTGGTGGCGCTATGGCGAATGAGGAGACACCCACAGGCAGCGAACGCCGACGGCACGCGCGCTTTGCGTGTGACGGGCGCGCCGAGGTGGTGGTCTTTCGACCGGATTTGCTTTTCCGCGGGGAAGTGAAGGACATCAGCCTGACCGGCTGTTACATTGCCACCCGCGCACGGCTCAACCTGAAACGGTTTGCGGAGATCGAGCTGCGGTTTTCGGCCAACGGGCACCACCTCAGCTCGCTGGCGCGGGTGATGGAAGTCCGGCCCGGCAAGGGGGTGGGGATCGAATTCCTGCCCGGCGATCCGCGCATGGACAAGCAGTTTCATGAGTTGCTGGAGCGGCTCAGCGAGGCAGAAGGGCTAAAGTCCGAGTAGTCGAAGAATAGCAATTTGAAGTCATTGACAATTTGAAGTCATTGGTCTCCCACCCTTTCCCCAGAAAAAAGGGGAAAGGATGGGGCACGGAGCGAGGTGCTGTTTTTCAGGTCGGAGTGCGCAGCAGCAGATAACCGCCGGTGAGGCCGAACAGTACATCCGCTGACCAGGCCGCCAACGGTGCCGGAAGGTAGTTGACATAGCCCATTGCGCCAAACAGGCCATCCACCACCCAGTAGGCAAGCGCCACGCCGATGGCCACAGCGATGCCCGTGAGTGAACCGCGCCGCCCCATCGTCAATGCGAAGGGAATGGCCAGGATCGCCATGACGATGGCAACGAGGGGATACGCGACTTTGTGCCACAAGGCGACGCGCAGGCGCATGGTGTCGAATCCGCTCTGGCGCAGGTCGCGGATATAGCGGTCGAGCTGCCCGAAGTTCATCTCCTGCGATTGCAGGCTTTCTTTCTTGAAGTAGCCTGGTTCCTCATGAATTTCGGGGAAAGAAGTACTGGTGAAATCGCGGTACTCTTTCACAGTGGCGCCGCTCAGTTTGCGTTCCCAGCCGTTCTCGAATTGCCAGGAGTCGCTATCCGGATCCCAGAAGACGCGCGCAGCGAAGATGCGGCGCGACAAAGAAAAGGTGTGGGGATCGAATTCGAACACGGAAAGATTGGCGAACTTATTCTGGTCGGGATCAAAGAACTGGTAGTAGAAGATGCGACCGGGGCTGCCGGGTTCCTGCTGCCCGAAGATCCATTTCTGCTCGGGGTGGAGAAAGGTCTGCGGCGGCCGCCCCTTAATCGTGCTCCGCAACGCTTCCTGACGCCTATTGGCCTGGGGCAGGTAGAACTCGTCGAACAGGAACAGGCTGGCGGCCAGGATGGCGGAGATGGAGACGATCGGAATCACCAGGCGGTAGAGGCTGATGCCCGTGGCTTTCATGGCGATGATTTCGCTGTTGCGGTTGAGCACGCCGAAGGTCACCAGCACCGCGATCAACACCGCCAGGGGCGCAATGGAGTAGAGCATGTTGGGGGTGAGATTCACCAGGTACTCGCCCACGATGGCCAGCGAGATATGGTTTCGCACGATGTCCCCTACGAGCTCGAAGAACGTGAACACCAGCATCAGGAGGACGAAGCCGGTCAGAACCAGGACGAAAACATTGATGAATTCACGGATGACGTACTCGTCAAGGATGCGCGGAAATACGCTGCGCGACGAAGTCCGCGGCCCGCGCTGCTGCAGGCGACCGAAAATCCTGGTGAATTGGACGCCGTTTTCGGGAAGCGCCGGCAGAAGCCTGAGGTTCGAGGCGCGCGAGGAGAAGTTGACGATGGCGCTGAGCACGCGTCCTCCACTCGCCATCTGCCAGAGCAGGAAAATGCCGACTGCCGCGAAGAGTATGTTCGCCAGCCAGACTCCGGCAAAGGCGGGCAGCTTGTCCTGGCGCGCGAGGGCCACCCCGGTATAGGAAAGAACGTAGTAGAGAATGACCAGGAGCAGGGTGAAGACAAACCCGGAACTCTTGCCGCCGCGGCGTGAAATCACGCCCAGGGGTACCCCCACCAGCATCAGCACCAGGCACGCGCCGGGATAGGAGAAGCGACTGTTCAACTCGATGAGGAAGCGCCTGCCGTCCGGTCCGTGGATGCGCTTCAGCAGTAGATCGGTCGGCACCGCATACACCGCGGTATCCATGCGGCCGAGGTGAATATCGCTTTGGGCACTGAGCCGGAGCGGCAGGTCGGTACTGGTGAAGGTGGAGATGTTGTACTGCTGCGGTTGACCACTCGCCGTCTCGTGCTGGGCTCCATCGCGGAGGCGCATCAGCAATTCCTGGGTTGAATCGTTGACGACCGTAGCCGATGCCGCGGTGGTTATTGTCGGTGCCGACGAATCGCTGACATCGGCCATGAACACCTGGCGCCAGTTAGCGGCCCCTGCTCCGCCGCGCACGTCCTGCACATACAGCACCCGATCGTGGAAGTCCTCGTAAAACACGCGAGGTTGAATCTGATAGGAGGCCTGGGAGGTTGCCAGCGACTGCTCCATTTCGAGGATTGCCTGATTGGCGCGCGGAGCCACGTAGAGCGAATTGGCCAACCCCAGCAATGCGCCGCCTACAGCGACGACCGAAGCCACGCGTACGAAATAGCCCACGCCCAGGCCCGAGGCGCGCATGGCGATGACTTCGTTGTCGGCGGCCAGGCGGCTGTACCCAAGCAGGATCCCGACCAAAACCGACATGGGAATGGTGACCCAGAACAGGTTGGGCAGGGTGAACAGAAAAATCTGCAGCACGTTGGCGAGGGTGGAGCTGTTGCGGACCACCATCTCCAGAATCTGGGGCAGGCGGGGTATGAAGAGAATGAAGGTGAACAGCGCGCATCCGATGAGGGCGTGGGAGAGAATCTCGCCGAGGATGTAGCGGGTGAGAATGCGCACCGGGGAGTCCTGCCTCTAGTCTAGCCTGCGTGGGTTTGTCGTGCGTTGTCGCCGTGGTTGATCGGACCCGCGCTCGGAGGAACCAGAGAAGCAGACCGCCAGCCGCGAAGGCGCAGGCTGTTGCCCAGCACGCTCACGGAGCTGAACGCCATGGCGGCAGCAGCGATCCAGGGGCTGAGAAGGATGTGAAAGCCGGGATAGAGCAGTCCCGCGGCGAGGGGAATGCCAAGCACGTTGTATACAGCCGCCCACACCAGGTTCTGGCGCATCACGCGCAGGGTGGAGCGAGCCAGCTCGAGCGCGGCCGGAATGGCCGATGGCTGTGCCCGCAGAAGCAGAACATCTCCCGCCTCCTGGGCCAGGTCGGCGCCAGTGCCCATGGCGATGCCGGCGTCGGCCTGGGCCAGGGCGCCCGCATCGTTGATGCCGTCACCCACCATGGCTACGCGCAACCCGCTTGCCTGCAGGGCTCGGATGCGCGCCAGCTTGCCGGCGGGATCGAGACCGGCTTCTACCTCCGCGATTCCAGCCTGGCTGGCGATGGGTTCGGCCGCTGCAGCGGAGTCGCCGGTGAGCATCACCACGCGGAGGCCGTCGCGGCGAAGAGCGGCCACGGCTTCGGCAGCGTCGGGACGCAGCGCATCGCGGGCATTGAACCAGGCCGCTACCGCGCCATCCAATGCCATCCAGAGCCGGGTAACACCGGGTTCAGGCGACGGAACGTCGTCCGGCAACTCGATGTTGAACTCGTGAAACAGCGCCTCATTTCCGAGCAGGCACTCGCGGCCGTCCACTTTCGCCATGAGACCCCGGCCGGGCAGGACTTGTACGTCTTCAGCGGCGGGCCAGGATAATGCGCGTGCATGCGCGTAATCCACAATCGCGTGTGCCAGAGGATGATTTGACCGCTCTTCCGCTGCGGCCGCGATGCGGACCAGGTTCTCTTCCTCCTGGCCTGCAAGAGGATGCACTGCGTCCAGCACCGGGCGCCCCACAGTCAACGTGCCGGTTTTGTCGAGGACGATCGCGTCGAGATGCCCGAGCCGCTCCAGAGCCTCTCCACCTTTGAATAAGACGCCCAGTTGCGCGCCGCGACCGACAGCCACCGTGAGGGCCGCGGGAACGGCGAGTCCCATCGCGCAGGGACAGGCGATCACCAGCACGGCTACGGTGTTGGCCAGTGCGAGGGGACCGGAATGCGTGGCGAGAATCCAGGCGGCGGCGGTGATCAGCGCCAGAGCCAGCACCACGGGCACGAAGATTGCACTGGCGCGGTCCGCGAGCCGTTCCATGGGGGCGCGAGACGATTGCGCTTGTTCCACCATGCGCGTGATCTGCGCCAGGACCGTGGCTTCGCCAAGTGATTCGGCGCGGCACACCACGGCGCCGTCGTAGTTGAGGGAGCCGGCAAGCACCCGGCCGCCCGGCTCGCGCGCCAAGGGTGTCGATTCTCCGGTGAGCATCGACTCGTCGACGCTGGTGCGGCCTTCGATAAGGATGGCATCCACAGGAAAGCGCTCGCCGGGAAGAATCAGCACGTGGTCTCCGGGGCGAATTTCGTCGAGCGGCACCAGTGTTTCTACGCCGTCGACGATACGACGCGCATGGACTGGACGCAGACGGCTCAGAGAATCGAGAGCAGCCAGCGCACGGCGCTTGGCACGGGCCTCGAGTGCCTTGCCCAGCAGCAGAAAGCCGAGGATCAGCAACACCGCGTCGAAATAGACCTGGCGGCTGCTCGCCGGCCAGATCGTGGCGTAGGCCGAGTAAAGAAAGGCGACACTGGTTCCGAGCGCGACCAGGGT
>DASXGD010000515.1:0-3219 GCA_036489245.1 Occallatibacter sp.
AGACATCGCCCACATCGAATTCCTTCCCTTGAAGTGAATGGCCGCGACCAGAGTCTCACTGCGTGGCTACCCGTGCCCAGACCTGCTCGATGAAGTTGTCGGTCATGCCGGCGATGTAGTCGGCGACGGTGCGCGCCAGGCCTTCGGTAGGAATCTGGGCGCGATGATCCGCGGGCAGCAGGGCGGGATCGGCCATGAGAGCACCGAACAGGCCTTCGACGACCTTGGCGGCATGGATGTGGGCCTCTTCCATGTCGGGCGAGTTGTACATGTTGGCGAACAGGAACGCCTTTGCAGCGGCACGATCGGACTCCATCGCAGGGCTTAAAGCAGCGAGGCGATCGGGCGCCTGACGCACCTGGTCGAGGCTCACGATGTTGCCGGCGGCTACTCGTTTTCGAACTTCCCTGATCAGGTCGGTGACCAGCGCGTTCATCATCCGCTTGAGGGCCTCGCTGGCGCTGAGCCGGGGTGCGGCATCGGGGTACTCGCGCAGCACCGCATCGTGACAGGCTCGAAACAGAGCAACGTCGGCGCGTACCTGCTCCAACGTGAGAACCCCGGAATCCATGCCGTCGTCGAGGTCGGCAGTCAGATACGCGATTTCGTCCGCCAGATCGATCAGTTGCGCTTCGAGTGGGGGCCGCAGCCCGAGGAAATATTCCGCCAGTTCCGGATGTTGCCGGGGGTCGTAGTCGCGGGAGTGCTTGATGATGCCTTCGCGCACGCCGAGGGTGAGATTGAGCCCGCGGAACGCGGCGTAGCGTTCCTCAAACCAGGAGACGATGCGAAGCGCATGCAGGTTGTGATCGAAGCCGAGCCCACAGGCGCGAAGGGCGTGGTCAAGTGCCTTTTCGCCGGCGTGACCGAAGGGCGGATGGCCTATGTCGTGGACCAGGGCTAGAGCCTCGGTCAGATCGGTGTTCAGGCCCAGGGCGGTGGCCACGGTTCGCGCAATCTGGGTCACTTCAAGCGTGTGCGTGAGGCGGCTGCGGAAGTGGTCTCCGGAGTGATCGCCGGGAAGACGAGTGAACACCTGCGTTTTGCCCGCCAAGCGACGGAACGCCCGCGCGTGCAGAATGCGCGCACCGTCGCGGGCAAATGGTGTACGGTAAGCATGCGGCCGCTCGGCATACACGCGATGCGTGAGTTCGCTGTCCAGACCGCCGCGCACCGCGATGCCCGGCGGCAACGAAGTACCCGATTGAAGTTCCTCGTTCATCATGCCTGTCGCAAGTTGCGGCTCTCGTCTGGTTATATCGCAGTCAGCGGCGTTGATGTTCCGTGCGCGAAGAAACACGCACGTCGAAAAAAAGAAAGCGTGTCGGCCATCACCAATGCAGGGCGCAGTGCTATAAGATGCTCCATGCAGCGGCGGATTGGACAATGCCCGGTATACGGGAGTACCATCCTGCCGGAATTGGCAGGTAGGTGTTTCGGGGTATTTTCGGATCCGCTTCAAACCTATTCACGTATGGACCGGAGGCAAGGATGAAAGCAATCAAGAGAGCTGGAATTGCGCTACTGGCGTTGGGAGTCGGTTTGATTTCGGGGTGCGAACGGCACTCCACAAAAGAAGTTTTCTACATGGTCATCACCAACACGGCTTTGCCGTATTGGCAAACCGCGGCCTCGGGGTTCAATCATGCCGCTGCGCAGTACAAGGTGACAGCCAAGGTGGTGGGACCGGAGGGGTATGATGCGCAGGCCGAACTGGCTGAGATGAACAAGGCGGTAGCGGCCAAGCCTGCCGGGATTCTGATCTCTGTTGCCGATGCGGCGGTCTTGCAGCCGGGGATCGATGCCGCCATCAGCGCCAACATTCCGGTGTTGACGATCGACTCGGACGCAGCGGGGAGCCGGCGCCTGTTCTTTATCGGCACGAACAACCTCGAGGCGGGACAACTGGGCGGCAAGAGGCTCATCGAGAAGATGAACGGGAAGGGAAATCTCATGGTGTTCACGATTCCCGGTCAGCCCAACACGGAAGAGCGGCTGAAGGGATTGAAGGACGCCCTGTCGTCGAAGCCCGACATCAAGATTGTCGAGACGGTCGATATCGGAGGAGACGCGCGCAAGGCATTTGACAAGACGCAGGAGACGCTGGCCCTGACCGGACCCAAGAAGGTGGATGCCTTCATCTGCCTCGAGTCGGCGTCCGGCAAAATGGTTTCCGACGCTATCAAGCGCGCCAACGCGACCGACCGCGTGCTTGTGGCCTTCGATGTCAACCAGGACACCCTGGATGGCATCAAGGGAGGCACCATCGATTCGACCATCGCGCAGAAGCCATACACCATGGGTTATGTCGGGCTGAAAGCGCTGGATGAGATCTTCCACAACCCTCCCACGCAACTCGCCAAAGACTACGCTGTCGACTCCTTCTCTCCCTATCCGGTATTCGTCGACACGGGCACTTCGCTGGTCGACAAGAATAACGTCGACCTTTACCTGGCTGCGGCGGCCGAGGGCAGCAAATAACCTGGTCGAATTCGGCCAAGTGTTCGAGCAGGGCGCTCGGATGAGATCACAGGAGTTTCCTACGGCGTCGTCGCAGTGGCGAGGGCGCCCTCGACTTCGCGGGCTGCCTGCGGCTGTACACTGGTTTGTGATTCGCAGATTCCTGGCTTCATCTTTGCTTGCGCTTCTCGCAGTCGCGGGTTGCCACCGTGCTTCGAAATCCGATTCCCAATCCTCCGCTGAGTCCTCACTGAAGACTTACAAACTGCGCGGCAAAGTGGTTTCAACCAATGCCGCCGCGGGCGAAGTCACCCTCGACCACGAAGCTATCCCCGGGTTCATGGAAGCCATGACCATGCCCTACAAGTTGAAGGATGCCAATGTCCTCAGCGAACTGCATCCGGGGGACGTAATTACGGCGGATCTTGCAGTATCGCAGCAAGGCGGCGACTCGCTGCTGGATCACATCGTGGTCGTAGGCCAGGCCAAACCCGACTACAAGCCGGAGGTCGCCTACCATGTGCCGGTTCCCGGCGACGCCGTGCCCGACTTCAAGCTTCGCAACCAGGATGGGCGTGCCATCCATCTGAATCAGTTTCGGGGAAAAGAGCTGCTGATCACTTTCATCTACACGCGCTGCCCGTTGCCGGACTTCTGCCCGCGGGTTACGCATAACTTTGCCGACATCAACCGGCAGCTGGCGTCGAATCCCGCATTGCAACAGAAGACTCACTTGCTTTGTGTGAGCTTTGACCCGGA
>DASXGD010000014.1:0-19346 GCA_036489245.1 Occallatibacter sp.
GGGGTAGACCCCGGCGGGCGGTGCCCGACCTACGAGTGGGATCGCGGCTCAGGGCAGCTCACTCAATGCGGGCTCGGCGTTATAGCCCTTGATCTTGCTGTGCCGGGCGCCATAGAGGAAGTAGATGACCAGCCCGATCACCATCCAGACGATCAGGCGAATCCACGTGTCGAGCGGCAGGCCCGACATCAGGAAGACGGCCGACGCCGCGCCGAGCGGAGCGGTGACGTAGACGGCCGGCGTCCGGAACGGGCGCTCGACCTCCGGCTGGGTGATCCGGAGGACCAGCACGCCGACGCAGACGACCGCGAACGCCGCGAGCGTCCCGATCGAGACCAGCTCGCCCACCACGCTCAGCGGCAGGACGCCCGAGGCGATCATCACGACGACGCCGGTGATGATCGTCGTGATCCAGGGGGTCCGGAACTTCGGGTGGACCCTCGAGACGATCCCCGGGAGCAGGCCGTCCTTCGACATGGTGAAGAAGATCCGCGGCTGGCTCATGAGCATGACGAGGATCACCGAGCTGAGCCCCGCGATGGCGCCGAGCTTGATGAACGGCGAGAGCCACTTCATCTTGATCGCGTCGATCCCGACGGCGATCGGGTCGGGCACGGCGAGCAGCTTGTAGCTGACGATCCCGGTCAGGACGAACGCCACGAGGATATAGAGGATCGTGCAGATGACCAGCGACCCGAGGATGCCGCGCGGCATGTCGCGCTGCGGGTTGCGGGCCTCCTGCGCCGCGGTCGAGACGGCGTCGAAGCCGATGTAGGCGAAGAAAATCGACGCAGCCGCTGTCGGTATGCCTCCCCAACCGAAGTTGCCGTGACCATCGGGTGGAGGCACGAAGGGATGCCAATTCGCGCTTGCCACGGCGGGGTGACGGAACAGAAAATAGCCGCCCACCACAAGGAAGATGCCCACGATCGCCAGCTTGACGATCACGATCGCGGAGTTGAAATTAGCCGACTCCTTGATGCCGATCACGAGGATGGTGGTGATCAGGACCACGATGCACACGGCAATCAGGTTAAAGAAACCCACGGCATGCGGCAGCCCTTCAGTGCTCACACCCATGGGAAGTGACATCTCCGGCAGCCATTGCTTTTGGTAAAAGTAGAGTTGCGTTCCCGTCGTCGCCGTCAGTTGCGGTGGAATATAGATACCAATCTGCTGCAGAAGGCTATTGAAATACCCAGCCCAGCCCGAGGCAACAGTCGCTGCGCCGAAAGCATATTCCAGGCACAGATCCCAACCGATGATCCAGGCCACCAGTTCACCCAGCGTGGCGTAGCCGTACGTGTATGCGGAGCCGGCAATCGGAATGATGGAGGCGAATTCCGCATAACACAAACCCGCAAAAGCGCACGTAAACCCGGCGAGCACAAAGCTCAGCGCCACCGCAGGCCCTGCATGCAGAGCCGCTGCTTGTCCGGTGAGCACAAAGATGCCTGCGCCGATCACGGCTCCAATCCCGAGCGTGATCAGGTTGAGCGCGCCGAGCGAGCGCTTGAGCGTATGTTCGCCCTCTTCACTCGCTTCCTGCGACAGCATGGACATGGGTTTGATTCGTAGCAGTCTGGACATGAATGAGGGCGATCCTCCGGGTTCGTTGAAGCGTTGTTCTTCAGGACTCTCTTACGTTTGGATTGCAGGCTTGCGCGACCACAGGAAATACACGGGAATTCCAATCAGCACGAGGACAAGGCCGGGCCACGTGTACTGGGGCTTGTACCGCAATAATACGATACAGATCCATGTGGCCATCACGATATAAAGCCCCGGCAGTACCGGGTATCCGAACGCTCGATACGGCCGCGGCGCGGCGGGCCACTTCCGCCGCAAGACAAACAACCCCACGATTGTCAGGATGTAAAACACCAGCACCGCAAAGATGATGTAGTCGAGCAATTGGCTGTACGACCCCGACACGCACAGCACCGCAGTCCACAACGCCTGCACCAGCAACCCTGCCACCGGCGTGTGATATTTCGGATGTAGCTTGCCCACCGACTTGAAGAACAACCCGTCGCGGCTCATCGCGTAGTAGACGCGCGCCCCGGCCAGCGTAAGCCCGTTGGCGCAGCCGAACGTCGAAATCAGGATGGCCGCCGCCATCAGCTCCGCCCCGCTTGAATGAAAGATCTGCTCCAGCGCCGCCGTACCCACGCGATCCTCGGCGGCGTACTGCACGCCGCGCGCCAGCACCGTCGCGCCATGGGGATCGCCGTGCATGGGCAATACCAGGATGTAAGCCAGCGACGCCAGAAAGTACACCGTCAGCACAAACCCCGTCCCCATCACGAGGGACAGCGGAATGTTCCGCTTCGGATTCTTTACCTCACCTGCTGTGAATGTAATGTTGTTCCAAGCGTCCGACGAGAACAGCGATCCCACCTGCACCACTGCCAGCACCACCAGCAGGTTCACCATCACCAGCGGCCCGCCGATGCCCACCTGCACCGGGTGCAGCGTATGCCACCCCGCGTTTTCCCAAAAGCGGCTCCAGTCGGCGCCGAAGTTCGCTTCCCAGGCCGTCGCATTGCGGCCGATCGTGAATCCCAGCACCACCAGCCCCGCCAGCGAAAGCGCCTTGGCCGACGTAAACACGTTCTGAATCATCGAGCCGATCTTCATCCCGAAGATGTTCACGACCGCCAGAAAAAACATCACCACGATTCCGGCAAGGTTGGCGGTGTTGACGCCGATGTCCATGTTGCCCAGCACCATCGGCCCGACCGGGATGGGCGGCACGTGCGCGATATGCCATAGCCAGTGCGTCGTCGATACTGTGGGAAAGAAAACGCCTAGGAACTTGCCGAACGCCACGCAGACCGCCGCAATCGTCCCCGTCTGGATGACCAGGAACAGCGTCCACCCGTAGAGAAACCCCCACAACGGCCCCAGCGACTCGCGCAGGTAGACGTATTGCCCGCCCGCCTTGGGCATCATCGCGGCCAGTTCGCCGTAGCTCAGCGCGGCAATGATCGTCAGAACGCCCGTCACCACCCACGCGCCCAGGTATAGCGCCGGAGAGTTCGTCACTCGTGCAATGTCCGCATCCACCAGGAAGATTCCGGATCCGATCATCGATCCGATCACCAGCGCGGTAGAGCTGAACAGGCCGAGAGTCTGCACCAGCCTCGGTCCGCCGGCCGGAGAAACATTCGCAGGAGTGGGGATGGTCCGCTGGGTGGTCACCTGTTGCATTTTTACCGGATTTTCGCGGAACTGTCTTTATCATTCTTACGCGCCTCCGGAACCGGCCGCAGTCGTCGCCCTTTTGTTTAACGGGTCAAAGAGTTCATCCGATCCATCCACCGGCGATACTCCGCCGCCGGATCGGCATTCGAAAACAGCGCCGCAGCCACAGCCACCGTGTTTGCGCCCGCCGCCAACACCTGAAGCGCGGTTTCCAGGGTGATGCCGGCGGCGGCTACGAGCACCGCCTCCGGTCCCGCCTCCCGGCGCAATCGGCGAATCCCCTCGATGCCGATCGGCGCCTTGCTGGTCTCCTTCGTCGTGGTCGGAAACACCGGCCCAATGGAAAAATAATCCGCGGGCTCACTAAGAATTCCCGGCAGAAGCGAATCGCTTCCCCCAAAGGTGCCGAGGATCCGCTCCGGTCCCAGCAAGCGCCGCGCCTCCGCCGGAGACACATCCCCGGCATCCACATGCACCCCATCAAATCCAAGGCCGTCGACAAGATCAGCCCGGTCATCGAGAATGAGCTTCACTTGTCCCGCCGGCAGCGCCTTTCGAAGAACCGCTCCATCCCCCAGCAGTTCCAGCTCCGATCCCGTCTTGTTTCGGTATTCCAGCAGCGTGACTCCCGCCTCAGCCAGCGACTTGCCGAGCCGCTGCAGAAACTCCGCGCGACCCGCCCCAGGAATCACCCCCGAATCCAGAATCGGATAAATCTTCGGAAAGACCATGCCATCAGGTTACCGGAACCAGCAGGAGTGGCCGCACAGTCTCCAGTGCGGCCACTCCTGTTCGCTATTCCCTGTTCCCTATTCCCTACTCCATGCCTCTCTCACATCTCGTCCGCAGACGGCCCATAGCACCCAGGAATCTTATGCCCCATCACCCGCAGAAACACCCCCAGCTGCGCCCGGTGATGGATCAGGTGATTCACCACCCAGGTCCGCCAGACGTTGTATTTCGTATCGTCGATCCACGTCTGTTCGCCGGCCACAAACTTCCAGTTCGAATCCCACTTCTCCGGAGTCATCTTGGCCAATTCCGGCTTCACTTCGGCAACCTGTTTCTCAAAACGCTCCAGCAGGGCCGCCTTGGTCGTCGGATTGTCTGGAGTCATATCGGGCGTCCAGTCCAGCCGGTCTTTGATCAGCGTGTGCAGCGCCCAATCGCCGTTGGTGTCGGACACGTGGGCCGCCAGCCGTCCCAGCGCCATCGACTTTTCATGGGGCTTCCAGCCGAAGTCCGCACCCTCGGGAATCGCCTCGAGCACCTTGCGGGTGCTGGCTGTTTCGCGGTCATATTCTGCAATCAATTCTTTCTGAATATCCATCCCGTGCAACCTCCACGTTGCGGATGCAAGCATAACGCAACAGGGCGCCTCAGAGCGAATAAAAAGCGAATAAATGTTGCGAGCCGGATCGCGGATCCTTCCAGCTCGATCTGCACTTGATCCGGATACCTATTTTTCCGGCAATGCGAAAGCAATATACGCCCCGCCCACCGGCGACTTCGGATCCCGGCCCCCGCTCGATGCAATCACCACGTACTGCCGCCCGTCGATCATGTAGGTCGACGGAGTCGCCATCCCAGCAAAAGGAAGTTCAGTCTCCCAAAGCACCTTGCCCGTACCGCTGTCGAAGGCCCTGAAGCGCCGGTCGTACACCGTCGCTCCGATGAAGAGCACTCCGCCCGCGGTCAGCACTGGCCCTCCATAATTCTCCGTACCGGTGTCCTTCATCCCCTGCTGCGCCAGCGCGGGATACTCGCCCAGCGGCACCTTCCACAGGTACTTTCCCGTCTTCAAATCGATTGCATTGAGCGTGCCCCATGGCGGCACGAACGCCGGATAGCCCTCCGGATCGAGAAACTTTCTGTATCCGGTGAAGATGTACGGCCCTTCCTCGCCTTCCGCTGGCGGAGCCGCCGCGGCGATCTGTTCGCCGACTCCGAGGAAGCGCAGGAGAGATTCCATGTCCTTCCCGATCACATCCGGAATCTGCGGCATCTTCCCCTTGCCGCCATAGATCAGCTTCCTCGTCTGGTCGGCGGTCAGGCGGCTTCCCAGCCCCATCAGCGTCGGTCCCAGCGCCTGCTTCCCTTCTCGATGCTCGCCGTGGCACTGGGCGCACTTATCCTTGAACACGCCTGCCCCGCGTGCATCGGCCGGTGGTGGCGGCGGCGCGGCGTCAGACCCCGCGGGAGCGGAACTCAGCTCTTTCTTGCTCGCGGAGGCATCGGCGGCACTGCCAGTGCGGAGATAGTGAAGCAGGTCGCTCATGCCCCGATCGTCGATATTGGGAAACGAGGGCATGCGCCCTGCCCCCGTCTTCACGGTGTGCGTAATCTGCTCGTCGGTCAGCCTCTTCCCAATATCAACGAGCGATGGAAACGCGGGCGGCGAACCTTCGCGGCTCACGCCGTGGCACACGGCGCACTGGTACATGTAGGTTTGCATTCCCCCTGTGCTGCCTCCGGGATTCTGAATCAGCCCTCCCAGCCAAGCCATTTCATTCGCATTCACATACAGGATGTCGTTGACCGGGTCCACCGCCGGCCCGCCCCACTCCGCGCCGCCATCAAAGCCGGGAAACACAATGGTCTGCTGCCGCCCGGCGACAAACGGCACAAACTGGCCGTCACTGCGAATGTTGCGGAACTGTTGCACCGCCCACGCATGCATCTCCGGTGTTCGCGTGGTCAGCATGTCTTCTGTCAGCCGCTGCCGCGCGTACGGTTCGGGGCCGCCGGGCAGCGCCTGCGTCTTCGCCGCTACCTCTCCCGGTACCGTACTGGCCGGGTAAGGCCGCTCGTTCATCGGATACAGCGACGCCCCCGTCACCCTATCGAACAGGTAGACATATCCCTGCTTCGATGTCTGCGCCAATGCCTCCACGCTTTTTCCATCGTGCTCGATCGTGACCAGCGCCGGCGGCGATGGAAAATCGCGATCCCAGATATCGTGGTGCACGGCCTGAAAATGCCACAGCAGCTTTCCGGTGTTGGCATCGAGCGCCAGTTCGCAGTTGGCATAGAGATCGTCGCCCACCCGATCCCCGCCGTAGAAGTCCATCACCGCCGATCCGGTCGGCACGTACACGATTCCCCGCGCCGCGTCCAGCGTCATCCCCGCCCAGTTGTTGGCCGCGCCCGCTGTCTTGTACGCGTCTTTGGGCCAGGTCTCGTAGCCAGGCTCGCCCGGCAAAGGAATCGTATGGAAGACCCAGCGCAGTTGCCCCGTGCGCACGTCATACGCGCGAACATAGCCCGGCGGCGCCGGATGTGTCTCCGGGTTGCGCCCGCCCACAATGATCAGGTCTTTGTACACCACGCCCGGCGATGTCAGCGCAATCGACTGCTTCTCATAGTCCCCGCCCCGTTCGACCCCTTTGCGCAGGTCGACTCGCCCGTTCTCGCCGAATTTCTCGATCGGTTTGCCCGTCTCCGCATCCAGGCAATAGAGAAAATTCATTACCCCGGCGAAAATCCGGCCTTGCTTGCCATCCGTCCAGTACGACACTCCCCGCGCCGGTTGCGTGCCATTGATTCTCGCATCGAACTTCCACTTCAGCTTGCCCGTCGCCGCGTCCACCGCAACCACTTTCTGCGTCGGCGTGTACGTGTACAGTGTCCGTCCCACGATCAGCGGATTCGACTGGATGCCACCCTTCTCGCCGGTATCAAAACTCCACGCCATCTGCAGCTTCGACACGTTGCCGCGATCGATCTGCCTGAGTTTTGAATAGTGGTCTCCGTCCACGCCGCCGTTGTACACCGGCCAGTCGACAGTCTGCGCCGGGCACAGACAGGCGTCCGTGGAGAACCCGGCGATCGAAAAGAGCAAGGCGAATCGAAACACAACTGAATTGAGCATGCAGGCCGCGGTCGCTCCGGAGAAGATCGAGGGACGCAGCGATTCTTACATGCGCACGCCGGTCTGGTGAAGGGCGACCTATCAAATTGCGCCGCAGTCATTAGACTCAGGCCATAGACTCTGAAATTCCCTCCTGAAAATCTCCGGGGCAAGATTCTCACATGCAACAGCAATATCGACGTACTGACCCCCGGCACGATCAGCCTCGCGCCCGGCGCATCGTTCTGCATTGCGAAAACCACGCTGCAGAGATAACATTTCGCTGTCCGGTAGAGTCACACCCCGTCTCTGCCTCTTGCCCCCTTCCCATTTCCCCGGAGGCCTGCGCATGTCCATCCTCCATTACCGCTATGCCGTGTGTGCGTTTTCTGCTCTCCTCACAACCGCCTTTGCGCAAACTGCTCCGGTCAGCCAACCTCCTTTATGGAGCGCCAGGCCGGACGTTGCCACATTCGAGAGGATAGAGAACGACCGCCTCGCGGCCGCTCAGCGCTCCATCGATCAGATCGTTGCCGTTTCCGGCCCAAAGACGATCGAAAACACGCTTGCTCCCTACGATGAAGCCATCCGGCAATTGAATTCGGCTACCTATTTCTCCACCCTCATGCAACAGGTCCATCCCGACGCCGCCTTTCGTGATCACGCCACGGCGATGACCACAAAGGTGAGCAGTGCGGCGACGGCGTTGTCGCTGAATCGCGATGTCTACAAGGCATTGGCAACCCTGGACGTGTCGAAGGCCGACTCTGCGACAAAGTACTACCTGCAGCGGCAACTGCTCGAATTCCGCCTCGCGGGCGTGGATAAAGATGACGCCACCCGCGACAAGCTGCATAAACTTCAGGACAAGCTCACTGACGATCAGTCCATGTTCGATCGCAACATAACCGACGACGTAAGGACAGTGGACGTCGCAGATGTCGCAGAGTTGGACGGCCTGCCTCTGGACTATATCGACCGCCACAAACCGGACGCGGACGGCAAGATTCACATCACCACCGATTATCCCGATCTTTTTCCGCCCCTCAAATTCGCGAAGAATGATGCGCTGCGGCGCCGTCTTTGGGCGGCTTTCACCTCGCGTGCGTATCCCAAGAACCGCGATGTGGTCCTCGACATGATCTCGATGCGGCAACCCGGCCCATCGCTCAGCGGGAATTTGCCATCCTGCTGGCCGAGAAGCGAAAGACCGATTCCGGAGCAACAACAATCTTCTCTTACGAACCGTTCCGGCTCGACGAATTGGTAGGCCGCTCCAGTTACAACTTCGATTCCCAATCCGTCCGTCCCTATCTACCCTACGACCAGGTGAAGAAAGGCATCATGGACACGGCCGCAACTCTTTTCCACGTCAGCTTTCGCCAGGAACCGAACGCCCCCGCCTGGTTCCCCTCGGTGGAGACCTGGGATGTTATCGACAGCGGCAAAATGATCGGACGATTTTATCTCGACATGCATCCCCGCCCAGGTAAGTACAAGCATGACCAGATGGCCCAGGTGCTCGATGGAATACGGGGCAAGCAACTGCCGGAAGCGATCCTTGTTTGCAATCTTCCTGAACCGAGCGCGACCGATCCCGGCCTCATGGACTACGACGATGTTGTGACTTTCTTTCACGAGTTCGGGCACCTGATGCACCACATCCTCGGCCAGCAGCAATGGGCCGGAATCAGCGGCATCACCATGGAAGCGGATTTTACCGA
Source organism: Occallatibacter sp. (assembly GCA_036489245.1). Taxonomy (GTDB): domain Bacteria; phylum Acidobacteriota; class Terriglobia; order Terriglobales; family Acidobacteriaceae; genus Telmatobacter. The sequence goes on from DASXGD010000014.1 coordinate 8,782, forward strand.
GGCTCCGTCGCAGATGCTGGAAGAATGGCTGCGCAGCCCCCAGGTCCTGGCTTCGTTCGCGCATCATTACAAGACCGGCGCGCCGATTCCCGCGGATCTCGTGGCCAGCATGAACCGGGCCGCGGCCTTTGGCCGTGCTACTTCCGTGGCCAGGCAGACCGCGCTTTCGGCAGTGTCGTATGACTTCTACAAGGACGCGCCGCAAAACGTCGATCCGGAATCCATCGAGCCCGCGGCTTTTCGCCAGTACACCTTGTTTGTTCCCGTCGATTCTGACGCTCACTTTTATGCGTCATTCAGCCATCTGGCAGGATATTCATCGATGTACTACACGTACATGTGGGACAAGGTCATTGCCGAGGACCTCTTTCAGCAGTTCGACCACAACAACCTGCTCGCCGGCGACGCCCATATGCGCTACCGCCGCCTGATCCTGGAGCCCGGTGGCTCGATGTCTGCCAATGATATGGTTCGCAATTTCCTTGGACGCGCCCAGAATATGGCTGCCTTCCAGCGATGGTTAGGCGAGGAGTTCGAGGGCCAGCCTCAGAGTGACAAATCAAAGGCCATGTAGGTGACCGGCAGGAAAGAATCTACTCCGGCTCTTTCGCCAGAAACCGCTCCATGAACTTGGTATCGAACTCGCCCGCCCTGAACTCCGCATCCTGAAAGATCGCCTGGTGCAGCGGTATCGACGTCTCGATCCCCTGCACGATAAATTGGCTCAGCGCCCGCTCCATCTTGGCGATCGCTTCGGCGCGGTTCTGGCCATGCACAATCAGCTTCGCGATCAGCGAGTCGTAATTTGGCGGCACCACGCCTTCAGCGTATTGCGCCGTATCTACGCGCACGCCATTGCCGCCCGGCACGTTGAAGGCCGTGATCTTCCCCGCCGAAGGCGTGAATTTGCTCGGATGCTCGGCGTTGATGCGGCACTCGATCGAATGACCGCGCATTTCTATCTTGGCCGGCAGAATGTTTTCCAGCCTCTCCCCCGAAGCAATCAGCAATTGCGCCTTCACCAGGTCGACGCCCGTGACGAACTCCGTCACCGGGTGCTCCACCTGGATGCGCGTGTTCATCTCGATGAAATAGAGCTGCCGGTCTTCATCCATCAGGAACTCGACCGTACCTGCGTTCTGATAGCCGATTTCCGCCAGGCAGTGCTTCAGTGTGCGCCCGATTTCGTCACGCATCTTCGCGGTCACCTGCAACGACGGCGATTCTTCGATCAGCTTCTGGTGCCGCCGCTGAATCGAACACTCGCGCTCATTGAGCGTAGCGATGTTCCCGTGTTCATCGGCCAGCACCTGGAATTCAATGTGCCGCGGATGTTCGATGAACTTCTCCATATACAGGTCTCCGTTGCCGAATGCATTCGCGGCCTCTGTGGACGCGGCCATAAATAAATTGGGCAACTCCTCAGCGCTGCGCACGATGCGCATGCCGCGTCCGCCGCCCCCGGCCTTGGCTTTGAGGATGACAGGGTAGCCCACCTTGTTCGCCCAGTGCTGTGCCTCTTCCGCGGTCGCCAATACGCCGTCCGAGCCGGGAAGGATCGGCACCTTGGCCTTCTTCATCGCCTGTCGCGCCTTCTCCTTCTCGCCCATCAGGCGTGTCACTTCCGGCGGCGGGCCGATGAATTTGATGTTCGATGCGCGGCATACTTCGGCGAAGTTGGCATTCTCGCTCAGAAGCCCGTACCCAGGGTGAATCGCATCCACGTCCGCGATTTCCGCCGCCGAGATCACCGCCGGCACGTTGAGATAGCTGTCCGCCGGCCGCGGCGGCCCAATGCAGATCGCCTCATCGGCAAACCGCACGTGCAGCGAATTGCGATCCGCCTCGCTGTAAACGGCGACCGTCCGAATCCCGAGTTCTCGGCAGGCGTTTAATACGCGCAGAGCAATCTCGCCGCGATTGGCAACCAAAACCTTACGAACCATTCAGAACCCTTAAGAAAGCGGAGTTAGCGGTTAGCGGAGCTAGCGGAGTTATTGTAAGTGCCGACCTTCGAGCCAAATCGGGCGATGTGAATCCAGAAAGCTTGAGTTCGAGGCCTAACACCCTTGCTTCGCTAGCACCGCTAACTCCGCTCGGACGGCTCACTCCGCTCTACGAGGGCCGAATCGCAAACAGCGGCTGCCCATACTCAATCGGCTGCCCGTTGGTGACCAGGCACCGCACGATCTCGCCGGAAGCATCGCTCTCGATTTCGTTCATCAACTTCATGGCTTCGACGATGCAGATCACCTGCCCCTTTTCGACGTGATCTCCGGGGGTAACGAAAGGCGCCGCACCGGGGGATGGCGAGCCGTAGTAGGTGCCCACGATGGGCGATTTCACCAGGTGCAATCCGGCCTCGGGATCCGGTTCCGAAACAGCGACAGGCGGCGGAGAAGCTACGAACGGCGCGGCTGCCTGCACCGCCACAGCCGGCAGATTCCCCAGTCCGTGCCCCGCCGCCGCGGGCGCGACCGGGTTGAACTTGAGTCGAATCTTCATGTCGCCGCGATCCAGATCGAACTCGGCGACCTGATTCTCCTTCAGGAACTCGATTAGCTGTTTCAGGTCCTGGATGTCTTCTGGTTTCATTCGTTCCTTTTGTGGTCCCGCTCGTTTCTTTCCCGGCCTCGATGCCATGCAAGCCAATTCCGCGAATCGCAAATTCAGAGTTCAATGAGAGCTTTGGGCGACGGTGTCAGCACCTCGCCTCCAGTCCGGGTCACCGCCACCATATCTTCGATGCGGATGCCGAACTGACCCGCGAGATATACCCCGGGCTCGATGGTCACAACCATTCCCGGGTGCAGCGTGTTGGTTTGTCCCGCGCCGATACGCGGCGGTTCGTGGATCTCCAGCCCGACTCCGTGGCCGGTAGAGTGAGAAAAGGCCTCTGCCAATCCTGCCTTGCGCAAAACTCCGCGGGCCGCCTCGTCCACCGCCCCGCAACTCACACCCGAGCTCACCGCTTCTATCCCCGCTAACTGGGCCTCAAGTACGGCTTCATATGCATCGCGTTCGTTCCGCTTAGGCTTCCCCAGGTAAACGGTACGCGTCATATCCGAGCAATAACCCTTGAGAATAACACCGAAGTCGAGGGTCAGGAATCCCCGCCGCGGCAGCCGCGCCCCCGTCGCCCTTCCGTGCGGCAGAGCGGAACGCTCGCCCGACGCGACGATGGTTTCGAACGACATCCCCTCGGCTCCCAGCACGCGCGCCTGGTGTTCGAGCTCCGCTGCCACATCGACCTCACGCAAGCCGGGCCGGATGAACCCCACCACGTGGTCGAACAGCCTGCAGCCCAGCAACGCCGCCTCGCGCATGATGCCGAGTTCATCATTATCTTTAACCAGCCGCAGAGTCTCGACCAGCGATGTCTCGAGCGGTACAAGAAATTTGCGCCGCAGCTTCGAGGCCAGCCCGGCTTTCCAGCGCGACAACTCCGTCACGGTTGTCCATTGCGGATCGAATCCGGCGTTCTCTACGCCTGCTTGTGCCGACAGCCACTGCGCCGCTGCGACGGCCGGCGCGCCGCTGACGATCTCGACCTTGGCCGCCTTCACTTCCTCGGCTGCCTGCGTCCTGTAGCGCCCATCGGTGAACAGCCGCGCCGTCCGCCCGCTGACCGTCAGCGCCGCGCTCGAACCCGTAAATCCCGAAAGGTAGCGTACGTCGGCAAGATGCGTAACCAGCAGTCCCGAAACGCCAGCACCGTGCATCCGCCGCCGCAACTGCCCCAACCGCCGTGAATGATCCACCCGGTCAGTTTTATCACGGCAGGGATCGGGAAGCGGTGCCCCATCGAGGGAAGGCGTGTGCGTAGCCCTCCGAGTTACTCCAAAAATATATCGTGATACTCCCATCCGCATTGTTCGCAGTGATCAGCTCGCCTGCGCCGTCCTTGGTCAATCGAGCGAACGCCACGCTTCCCCATCCTCCTTTGAACGGAACCGCGGTTGCCTCGAATCGCCCGCTCGCGACACGCTCAAAAAGCGCGAGGTTTCGGCTCTCCGCCCATGCCACCGCGATCACCTGCGTGCCGCCGAGTTCTCCTGCCGTGACGCTGTTCGGCCCTCGGCAACTTCCCTAAAGGCAGGGGGGCGAACCCGCCATCGGCTTGAATCCGCCATGCCCGTCTCCCATCAGCACCGTCACTGCGCTCTCGGCGTCATTGGCAATATCCCGCTGGTAAGGAATCACCACCAGGTCAGCGTTCCCGTCTCCATTCAGATCCCCGACGAAAATCTGCCACGGCTTCGCCCCAGCCGGAAACGGCGAACCCGGAGCCTCGACAAAGCCCCCCTTTCCATCGCCCAGCAAAATGGTGACCGTGCCATCGTCAAGGTTCGTTGTCACAATGTCAGGGTGGCCGCGCGATTGAAATCCGCTGAACGCAACCGCTCATACGGCCGGTGCCCCACCGCAAAGAAGCGTCCCGGCGTGCGGAGTCCGCCTTTCCCATCGCCCAGCAGCAGTTCGATTTTGTTCTCACCCCAGCTGTCGGTCGCCACATCCGGTTTTCCGTCTCCGTCAAAATCCGCCACAGCAACGCCGTGCGGATGCGGATTCGAATGCACGTCGAAAGGCGAGCCCGGCGCTGCCCGAAAGCCGCTTTTTCCGTCCCCAGCAGGATTGAAACGTACGGCGACTGGTGATCGGCAATAACCATGTCCGGATTGCCGTCGCCATTCATGTCCGCAACCGCGATATCATTGGGCAGGTGCCCAGCCGCAAACGGAGATCCTGCAGCCTCCCGAAATTGCCCATTCCCATCGCCCAGCAGAAAGCTCACCGTCTCCGCGTCGGCGTTGGTGACCAGAATGTCCGGATTGCCGTCCCGATTGACATCGGCGACCGAAACCCATCTCGGTCCCTGTCCCACCCGAATCGTCACCTGGCGGAATCGCGGCGCCCGATAAGGAAGATCCCCCGAAATCCCCAGAATGATCAGATCGGCGGGAATCAGCTTCATGGCGGGAGCACTCCTCAGAGACTGGAGCAAATTCAGCCAGCCGGGCGCTAACGAGGTAGTCCTGTTCCCTTATCCCTTATCCCTGTTCCCTGCTTCATCACATCGCCGGCCGCACCGGCTTCTTCTGTTCCGGATCGACTTCGGCGGCCTGCATGTCCGACTGCCGGTCCATCCACTCATCCAGCCGCGACCGCTTGAAACGCCAGCGATTCCCCAGCTTGAACGCGGGCACAAAGCCCTCGGAAGCATACTTGTACAGGGTGTCGGGGGAGATGCCCAGGTAGTCTGAGGCCTGGCGAATGTCCATTACTTCCCGAATCTCAGGAACCAGCAGGTTGGAGCGAGCCGCCACATTGCGCATGGATCTACCTCCGGAAGGACTTTTGAGCCTCAGGGCAGGAACCGGCGATATGCCGGTAGTTCTGTATATATCGTGGTTTTGCCTGGGAGTTCAAGGGATCTTAAGGAATTTTCCGGAATTTTTCCTGTTTCCCGAAACAGCACCAACATCGGAATTCACCCCATCGAAATCCCCTGGACCGCTCCGGGTGGGGTTTCTATCCCGCTTTCGGCCCCACAGGTGGGGTCATTGTGGCGGATGGTCCGGCCCTACATCGCCTTCCGCCACCACGCCGTCGTCTCGATGCTCAGGAACTTCGTCTTGTCGCCGCGCGATAGGTAGAAATCCATCACTTCGTCCTTCCTGAACGCCGTGCAGTCCGGCCAACTATCGTCCTTTTCCAGGTGGGTCGACTTCTGGTGATTGTCCACCAGCGTAATTTCTTCGGCAGAACACTGGATGACCTTCTGGGCCCGCAGGGAAAATGCCGTCCCCGGAGGCGGTGCCGGCGGCACCTGGTTTGCGATCTTCGTCAGGAGCAGGATGAATACGAACGCAGCAGCGAATGTAGCTATTCTTTTCATAGAGTTAGGCAATCCCAGGGAATCTCTCGGCGCGGGAATCCAGTGCGGACTATACCCGGCCCGGTGCACATGGATTGAGTGGGTGCTCTGGAATCACTGTAAAACGGTTTCTCTCCCGAAACAAGACAAAAAGCCGCCGGACCGGCGGAGGAGGCCGGTCCGGCGTCATGGCTGTCGGAAACCCTATTGGTTTTGCTGGTCTTCGCGGCGGTGCAGCGTGGGCCTGTCGTCCCCGGTCGAGGAGCCGTCGGTCGTCTGGCCGTTGGGGTTGTTCGGGTCGGTGCTCGCGCGCCGCAGCGACGGCCGCTTGTTGTCCTTCGAGTCGGTCAGGCGCCGCTTGTTCTCGATCCGTGCCAGCCGCGCCTTCACATCGTCAAACTCCGACGTCGTAACCGTGTACTCGTCTTTGGCCGGGAGGATGCGTGCGATCTCCTCCTGAGAATGCAGGATCCGGTCGGGAGTCTGCGGGTGGTCGGCAAACACCTTGGCCACCGCGCCCGGCTTCCGCTTCTCCAGAGCCTGGATCTTTTCAAAGAAGCTGATGAACGCCTGCGGATCGTAGCCTGCCCGATACATATACTGCACGCCCAGGTAGTCGGCCTCCGCCTCGAAGTCTCGCGAGAAGTGCATGAAAGTGATGGGAATGGCGAGCGACGCCGCCTCGTAAATGCCGTACCCTGTCCAACCGCCGATGAAAATCAGCGGAATGGTTCCCAACTGCGCATAATTCATGCGCGTCTGTTCGCGAACCGCGTGGTGCGCGCAGACGTGCGCCGTCTCGTGGGCCATCACCCCGGCCAGTTCCGCCTCTTCATCGGCGTTCAGAATCAGTCCCGAATTCACATAGAAAAATCCGCCCGGCAGGGCCATGGCGTTGATCTCGTCGGAATCGATGACCTTGATGGTGAATGGAACCTTGCAGTCGGAGTTCTTCACGATGTTTTGCCCGATGCGGTTCACATACTCCGTAACCACCGGGTCGGTGATGAACTTGGTGCTCTTTTCTATCTCCGACGCGTACCCCTTCCCCATCTTGATTTCGGTGTCGGTCGAGTACCAGTTGCCCATGCCTCGCGCGCCAATGTCGCGATTGCCCACGGCGCTCACGTCGTCTTTGCTGCCCGGCTTTACCTTGATCATCTGACTGCCCGGCGCGACCACTTTATCAGGGTCGACCGCGGCCGCTGGAACATCCCCCGCAACAGGGGTCGTACCCGGGGCAGGATCCTGCTTCGCCGGATCCTTACTTGCTGCCGGATCCTTGCTCGTTTTCGAATCGGGCTTGGCGTCCGGCTTCGATGCCGGCGTGTCTCCCGCCACCGGTGTCGTCCCGGGTGCAGGCTGGGCGCTCGGCGCATTGGCTGGCGTGTCAGTCGGAGCGGTGCTGGCCGGCGGCGGCGCGGCAGGATCGGACGAAGGAGAGGACTGCGGAGTGGGCGGCGGACTCGACTGGGGGGTGGACTGCGCCAGGCCCACAGACGTTCCGGCCCAGGCCAGAACCACTGCGGCTACCGCCAGTGTTGTCAAATTCAGACCTTTCGGACTCCTCTTCATCACCCTCACCTCCGGGTTCCACCGCCGTTGCCGCTTCGCTTCGCTCGATTCGTTAGACGCTAGTATCTGCTTCTTTGGCAGCGGATGGGAAGAATATTTCAATTGCCGTGTGAACGGATTGACCTGGCGCAATCTAAAATGAACGCCCACCCTCTTGCCCAGCCTCCTCCTCCACCCGCTTGAAACAACCTTGCATGCTCCGTTCCTGCGCCGTTTTATATCGGCTTAATATTGGCACAAGGGAACCCAGAGCTCGCCCGCGCCCATCAAAGACCGCCTGGGTCGCGAAGGAACCGATCTCCTCCTGCCAGCCGTTTTCCTCATCCGAACCACACTCATTACGTTTCAACCACTACTGACGCTTTGGTGCGCGCCGGAGGCTGAATTAAAGTGGAGAGCACGTACCAAAGGGGGGAGTCGTGCGTCCCACGTTCCTGGCGGTTGCCGCCATGGCGCTATTTGCGGCTACGCAGGGGGCAGGTCAGATGCCCCATCCGCGCGTATTCCAGCCTCTTCAGACCCTGCATCGTCACGTCCCAGGGCCTGCCCGGCCGCCGCAAAAACCGGCCGCGGAGTCGGTTCCCGCGGACGTTGTTTTCGACGCCACAAACCTGGGTACCCCCCTGGTCCTCGACAAAGGCTGGCGCGTCGGCATTACCGCCGATCCGGCTGCGCAGCGATCCGATTTCGACGACTCCTCCTGGGCTGTTCGCGACGCAAGGCCCTCCATCGCCGACGTTCCCGACGCGGAGAATTCGGACAAAGACGATCAGGCCGCCTCCAACCGGCCCCCGGCGCATCTCTTTGCCTGGTTTCGCCTCCATGTCAAATTGGCTCCCAGCCACGGACCGGTGTCGCTGCTCATCGAACTCCCGGTTTCCCACAACACTTCGATGGATTTCGGAACCCAGGCCACCGGGTCCGACATCGAGGTATACGCCAACGGCCGCCGCATCCCGCCCCAGGGTCCCCACGGGGATGAGGCCTCCCACTACCAGGCCATCTCGCGCATCTACAATCTCGACCTCGCGCCTTCCGACACTTCGCTTACCCTGGTGATCCGGACCCTCAGTCTCCCCTTCGGCCTTTCTGCCTATACCCACTTCTTCGCCACCAGGAACATTCGCCTCGGCAGACCCGAGGACCTCGGCCGATCTCTCGAACTGTGGTCGATCCATACTCTGTTTGAACGTCTTCCCCGCCTGATCAATGGAATTCTCCTGGCCTTCCTCTCCATATTTCTGTTCGCTCTCTATTTCACCCAGAAGGGCCACATCGAGTACCTATGGCTGGCATTGCACGAGTTGGTCCAGGTCCCCATCAGCTTCATCGACCTTGCGGGTTCCACCGCTTATCTCGATCAGCTCTGGTTCGCCGCCATCATCCTGCAGCTCGTGCTCATTTCAGCCTACCTCTACTTCGAGTTCCTCATTTCCTTTCTTGCCCTGCGCCGGCGCTGGTTCATCACCCTCCTTCGCTTCACTGCGCCCATCATGGCCGGGGTCGCGCCCGCGCTGTTGATGGTGGGTCACAACCGCTTCATCGGGGTCGTGGTCCTGGTGGTCCTGCTGGGCAGTACCTTATGGATCACCGGCTGGATGCTGTTCTGTTTCATTACCCTGATTGCGGCCACCATCCGGCGGAACTTTGAAGCCGGCCTTCTCCTACTCCCCCTCGTCCTCAGCATGATCGGAATCCTGGAACAGATTTCTTCCGGTATGACCGATTTCGGCGGCCGGCCCTACCGTTCTCCGCTCACTTTTGAGGCCGGCCCCATTCCCATTCACTTCGCTTCCATCGCCGATTTTGCGGGTCTGCTTACCATTGTTCTCATCATTTTCGGGCGCTTCCTCCGCATCCACCGCGACCAGGAACGCGCCTCCGGCGAATTGGCCGCCGCGCGCAATGTGCAGGAACTCATGATTCCCCACGAGAAGCTCAAGACGCCCGGCTTCGAAGTGGATTCGGTCTACAATCCCGCCACGGAAGTCGGCGGCGACTTTTACTACCTGGATGCCACTTCCGACGGCGGCTTGCTCGTAGTCATCGGCGATGTTGCCGGAAAGGGGCTCAAGGCCGCCATGAACGTATCCATGGTCATGGGCGCCCTGCGCCGAGTCTCCGAGCGCGGCCCGGCGAAGATTCTGGAATCTCTCAACCGCGTCCTTGCTGGTGGCGAAAGCTTCACCACCTGCCAGGCGGCCTGGTTCGGCTGCAATGGCGAACTCGTGATCGCCAACGCCGGCCACCTTCCTCCCTACCTGAACAGCCAGGAAGTCGCGTTGCCCGGCGGCCTTCCCCTCGGGGTCCTGCCTGAAATCAGCTACGAAGAGGTGCGGCTTTATCTCCATCCCGGCGATCGCATTCTGCTTCTCTCCGATGGAGTCGTCGAGGCTCGCCATGGCTCAGGCGAGCTGTTCGGCTTCGACCGCGTGCACAACCTGAGCAATCAGTCGGCGTTCTACATCGCCGACGCGGCCAGAGAATTCGGCCAGGAAGACGACATCACCGTCCTCACTGTTCGCCGCCTCGCCCAGGCCATCGCAGCCTAGCTACTTTCCGGCGCAAAAGTGACAGCTTAGATTCTCTGCATTCGGCCACTCGTTATAGGTTTGGTGCCTGATCGCACATTTTTGAACGGAGTTCTTGATTGTTCGCGTCCCGTGTGTTTCATTTGTAGGCATGAAACATAAGGGTGCCGGTCAAGCTCAACTATTGCGTGACCTTCCCGACCTGAGCGACATTTTGCGCGGCTCGCTATTGCAGCGCCTGATTCGGCATCGCCAAGGGTGCCCGAAATGTGAACGAGGGGAAGGACATCCGGTATCGGTGCTGGCAGTGACGTATCCCGGTCGGCGGATCAGGCATATCAGCTTGAGTGCCGAACAGGTTCCCCAAGTGCGCCGGCAATTGGATAACTACCAGCAAATCAAGGCAGCTCTGGAGCAAATCTGCGAACTCAACCAACAGGCTCTGCGGGCCGATGGGGCAGATTCCAAGTTGCGGAGGCGCAATCGTGATTGATATTCGCCGCCGGCAGCGCAATTTCGGCGATGGGTTCATTCGCGAAACCGTCGATGAACTTTGGGAAAGCTGGATGCGCCATGCAGAC
>DASXGD010000060.1:0-13933 GCA_036489245.1 Occallatibacter sp.
ATTCATCTGTCCGATGTGCTGGGCGCATCGAAGGCTCCCTCACTTTAAATGAACCCAGCACGTCGGACCGATGAATGGACTGTTAAAGCGTCGGTTTGCCTCGCCCCTCGGAGGTGACCGGGGGATCGGGTGGGAAAGCCCGCAGGTCAGGAATTCGGATGGGGGCACGCGACCGCCATCCTTAGCCACCGGGCTTGGCCCCAGCAACGCTCCTGACCTGAAAAGTCACTTGTTCGGACGAACGTTGGCCGCCTTGATGTACTGGTTGCCAAAGCTTTCCAGCTCGACCTGGTCTTTTTTCTTGTTGAAGGAGATCTTGGTCGCGGCCATGATTTTGCCGGTTCCTTCGCCCTTCTCATTGAGAAGCACTTGCAAATAGCCGAAGGGATAATTGGTGCTCCGCCCGTTGTTATAGAGTTCCGCGAATGACATGTTGCGCGGAGTCACAATGGTGATGATCGTGTTGCTTCCATCCTGCCTCTTCCTGGCCACGGAGATCTGGGTGCCCGTGGTGCCAACGCGGCTGATCCTTCCTACGTCCAGCTTCTCCATCGCTCGCCGCAACCCGTCCTGACCTTGCGACTTGAGGATGTCCTGGAGTTGTTGAACCTCCTCGTCCGTGGTGTAGCGAGTGATCCGAAAATCGAACGAGGCCGACGCTCCGCCGGACGGTCCCCCCGTTGAGACCGCGACAAAGGTGTAAGCATCCGGCTTGGCCTTCTCTTCCTGGCAAAAGGCCATCGACGCGAAGCTGATTATTCCAACCATCAGCACTGCGATCTTCGACATGAGGTTTCCTCCGACGGTTCCCTCTAACTAAAAACCCTGAAATTCTACACAACCTGGCGCACATGCCATCAGTGCTTTGATGCCACGACGCGGCTCTGCGTATCTCTACCCCACCGGAGGCGAGGCCGAGGCGCAGCCGGATCGCTCACAAGCCCTTTCTCGCTCGAAACTCCTGCACCACTTCAGCCGGGTCGCGGTGCTCTCCATCCACCGCTTCGTTCAGGCCGCGCATGTCGTCCGCCGTGATCCTGCCGGCAAGTGCGTCAAGGGCCAGGCGAATCTCCGGCCATCGCGCCAGGGCCTCATCGCGCACCAGCGGCACAGCCTGGTAGGGAGGAAAGTAGTGCTTGTCGTCCTCGAGCACTGTAAGCCCGAAAGCACGAATCGGTCCGTCGGTCGAGTTGGCGGCGATCATGTCCACCTGGCCTGCATTGAGGGCACGATACAGCAGTCCCAGGTCCATGGTTCTGGGCGGCCCGTCAAACCGCAGCCCGTAGGCCGCGCTCAACCCGGGCAGTCCGTCCGGTCTCTGCTCAAACTCGTAGCCGACTCCGAGTTTCCATTGCGGCGTATATTGCGCGGCCTGGCTCAGGGTGCTCAGGTGTAGCCGTCGGGCGTCGTCGCCGCGGATGACCATGGCGAACGTATTCTCAAACCCCAATGGATCGCCGGTGGTGATGCGATAGCGCGAGGCGTAGAGGTCCCGCACAGTCTTCAACACCGATTGCGGATCGCGATCCAGAGGCTGCTTGAGAATCGCGGTGAGGGCGGTGCCGGTGTATTCCACATAGGCATCGATGCGCCCCGAGACCAACGCCTGCTGGCAAATGTAACTGCCCGCCAGGTAAAACCGCCGCTCTACTTTCAGATGCGATTTGGATTCGATCTCCTGGGCCAGCAACTCGCTCAGGACTACCTGCTCAGTGAAGTTCTTCGATCCAATAACGGGATGATCCGGGCGCGGCGGGGAACACGAAGTCAGCCACATCGTTCCCGCAGCCACAAGTACAGCAACAGATCGGGGGATCATGCGGAGACCTTGAACCAGCGTTCCAGAAGCCCCAGCCCCGCGTCCGCCACCAATGCCAGCAGCGCCGCCGGAAGCGCGCCGGCCAGGACCAGGCGGTTGTCCACCGACGCCACGCCGCGAAAGATCAACTCCCCCAGCCCGCCCGCGCCCACCGCAGCCGCAATGGTCGCAATGCCCACGCAGGTGACGGTCGCGGTCCTGAGGCCCGCGAGAATGAACGAAGCGGCCAGCGGCAATTCCACCTTGAACAGCCGCTGCATGCCGGTGAGACCGAGCGCCCGCGCCACTTCGACGATGGCGGGATCGATGCCGCGAATGCCCGCATAGGTGTTGCGCAGGATGGGCAACAGCGCGTACGCCGTTAGCGCCACGATGGCGATGCGGGCGGCCCGGTCGCCCAGCCACGGCAACGGCAGCAGAAACCCGAACATCGCCAGCGAAGGAATCGTTTGCAGCACATTGGCCGCTCCAATTACCGGTTTCGCCCATCCCGGCGCGCGTGTCAGCCAGATTCCCGCAGGGACTGCGATCATGGTGGCGAATAGCATCGCCGCGCCGGTCAGCCAAAGATGTTCGAGGCTCAGGGTCGCGATCTGGCCGCCATATTGCGTAAAAAAGCGCGTGCTCATGCTCGACCGTCCCCGGCAACCTGTCGTCCGCCCCCCGCGCTTCGTTCTCCGCGATGAAATGCCCCAATGTAACCAACGATCTCGGGTTGCGCCGACTGCATGAACTCCTCCGGCTTCATGCTGGCCACCAGCCGGCCGTCGCTTAGCAGCACAATGCGGCCTCCCAGGTAGAGCGCCTCGTCCAGGTCATGGGTTACCAGAAGCACTGTCTTCTTCAGCCGGGCAAGGAGGTCGCGCAGCATGTCCTGCATTTCCGCCCGGGTCAGGGGATCGAGGGCGCCGAAAGGCTCATCCATGAGCAGAATCGGCGGATCGGCGGCCAGCGCGCGCGCCAGCCCCACGCGCTGCCGCTGTCCGCCGGAGAGTTGGTGCGGATGACGCATGGCAAACGTGGCCGGTTCCAGGCCCACCGTCGCGAGCAGGTCGTGGCTTCGCCCGAGTCGTTCTGCGCGCGGGCGTCCCTCCGCCTCGAGCACCAGGGCCACGTTCCGTTCCACGGTGAAATGCGGGAACAGGCCCGTCTCCTGGATCACGTAGCCCATGCCGCGGCGCAGCGCGATCAGGTCCGCTTGCTGTGCATCGCGGCCGTTGATCAGCACCTGTCCATCGGTCGGCTCCACCATGCGGTTCACGGTGCGCAGCAGCGTGGTCTTGCCCGAACCGCTTCGGCCAATGATGGCAGTGACGGTGCCCTCCTCCAGGGCAAGGGAAAAATCGTCGAGCAGCAGGCGACCCTGCGCGGTTTTGAAGGAGAGATTGCGGAATTCAATCGCTGGAGGCATGCGCGGCTCTCGTCACTCAGTGTACGAGGGCGATCAGGGCGCGAAGGGATATTCCTGGGTCCAGTGGAACCCGCGCGAGACGAGCATGAACTTGGTGTGATCCAGAAGGCGCAACCGCAACTCTGCTTTCTGGCCGTTCACGATGCCATCGAGCGTGAGCCGGTCAGGGGCGGGACGGGCGATGGAGAAGTTCGCCTTCCAGTTCTTGTCTTTGCTGTCGGTGAGGTTCAGCGTATGGGCGCCCAGATCGACCTTAGCGGTGTACCCTTTGGATGATCCATCCATGCGCTGCGCCACCGCATAATTCGGGTACGAGAAGATCACCCGTCGCCACTGTTCTTCCCCGGTCACCAGCAACGGGAGCGGCTTGCCATCCAGCGTGTATTCCTCGATGTTCCAGATGCCGTAGAGCGGCGGCTTCGGGGCGCCCGGTCCGTAGGAATGCCAGCTATTCCAGTCCTGATACACATCGCCTGCGATGATCCGAAGCCAGATGAATGCGATCACAACCAACGCAATGCGTTGAGCCCTGCGCGTGGAAAACAGAGGTTTGGGCACCATCAGCTGAGTGTGGCGATTGAGGAAGAAGAAGGAAGCCAGGCGATTCAGATTTGGCTGGAGAATCAGCAGCGAAATCAGTATCAGGTGAAATGAGTAGAGCTTCACGGGCACGTCGTAAGTCATGTTCAGCGCGAAAACCTGGATCATGTCGGCGAGGCAGATGAGTGCTCCCAGGGTGACTGTGCGGGGAAAGATCAGAAGAATTCCACCCAGCAATTCAGCACAACCGGCGAAAGCCTCGTAGGCGGGAGAGGAACCAACCGACGCCCAGAGCAGGCCAAACGGCGACATGTTTCCGAATGGTTCTACCAGCGTACCGAGGCTTGGATAGAGCATCTGCAGGGGGACCACCTTGAGTGAGCCGTAAACAAACATGGTGGCCCCGAGGCAAAAGCGCAAAGCCAGCCAGAACCACGCATGAAGAGTGGCATATTCCTGGCGGCGGCGATCGAGGATGGACCACACTACGGTGGCAACCGCGGTGGCGATTAACGCGCAGAAGGTGAAAACCCAGTCGTAGTATTTGTCGCCGCTTCTGCCATCTGCGAATTCGAACGGCGGATGGAGGGCGAACAGATGCGCGCCGACCCAGAAGACAACGGCGCGTATTGGCGGGCTTGTGGTCCAGTCGGGGGCATCGAGCTTGGGAAGGCTGAGAACGGTGTAGAGGATGGAGTTGGCGGCATAGAGGATCCCGAAGTAGATAAAGCAAAAGCGGAATGCAATGCGGGAGGTCGGTGACCAGCTTCGAGGTGCGGATCGAATCGCCTCGGATTCGGACAGTGTCACGGCTTCCATTGCGACCTCCATGGGGTGAACCGGAATGGATCTGCGTCGACCAGTGGGAATCGATGGAAGAAAGCCGGATTCTAGCATCGGCCGATGAAGAAGGACAACGCGATGGCCCGGCTCGAAGGGTCGGTGCCCGGTGCGGGCGAGATTTGTCGCCGGGGGTCTCGCCCCGTAGAATCAATGGATATCGCAGGTGCGAATGAGCGAACACCAAACAGGGACACAGGTACAAACGCCGGCCAAGTCGCCCGCGTGGGATAGAATCGAGCGGGCGCGTCACCCCCAGCGGCCCTACCCCATGGACTTCATCGAGCGGATCTTTACAGATTTCAGCGAGATTCACGGGGATCGCGCCTATGGCGACGATGAGGCCATTGCCTGCGGCATGGCGCGGCTCAATGGCGAAGAGGTGCTGGTCATCGGCAACCGCAAGGGCGGCAGCACCAAGGAACGCGTCAAGCGCAACTTCGGCATGCCCAACCCCGAAGGCTATCGCAAGGCGCTGCGCGTCATGCGCATCGCCGAAAAGTATGCCCGTCCCATCATCAGTTTCATCGACCTGCCCGGGGCTTATCCCGGCCTCGGCGCCGAAGAACGCGGACAGGCGGAGGCCATCGCGCGCAACATCCTCGAGATGTCCAGGCTGCGCGTTCCCACCATCTCCGTGATCAGCGGTGAGGGCGGATCGGGCGGCGCCCTGGCCCTCGCCGTCAGCGACCGGGTCCTGATCCTCGAGAACGCACTTTACTTCGTGATCACCCCGGAATCGTGCGCTGCCATCATGTGGCGCGATGCCAACCAGAAGCAGCTGGCTGCTGAAGCTATGCGCATCTCCGCGCCCGAGGTAGCGAAGCTGGGGTGCGTGGATGAGATCATTTCAGAGCCGCCCGGCGGCGCCCACACCGACCACGAAGTCGGAGCCGGCCTCCTCGGAACTGCACTCACCCGGCATCTCGCGGAGTTGAAGTCCATTTCGATCGATGAACTGGTTGCCGCCCGGCAGCGGAAGTTCCGCAACATTGCGCAGTTCTATACGGAAGGTTAGTACTTGATTCCTTGTTCGAAACCTTGCGCGAAGCAGCCGGATACTTCCTGCGCCTTCTGGCTCTCGGCGGTGCCCCGCTCATGACCACGCCTCGCGTTCCCGACGGCCGATTCCGCGCTTACCTCCACTTCGTGGTTGGCTTGTTCTACTACTTTCTGGCCCGCGCCCTCGCTCACCACGGAGCTGTCGGGCTATCGAGCGACCAGTGGGCGCCGCTGGTCGAGCAGGCCATGCTGGTGTTTCTGCTCTTGCTTGGCTATGCCGGCCTGGGATTTTCGCTTAACCGTCAGATGTACCCGGTTACGGCCCAGGGCCTGCCGCGCCGGCCGGGGTGGACGCGCGAGCTCGGCATGGGTGTGGCCGTTGGATGGGCCGTGGTGGTGGTGTGCGCCGCCGTTCTCGCCTTGGGCGGTGGAATCGCGGTTCGCTTTTCCGGCAATCCGCGGGCCTGGGGCTGGTTCCTGGTTGAAGCGGCCTTCTTTGCCCTGGCCGCACTGGCAGAGGAAATCGCCTTCCGCGGATATGCATTCCAGCGCTTCTCCCGGGCGGTCGGATCGGCGGGCGCCGTCATCGGGTTTGCGGCGCTCTACGCCTTCCTTCAATCGCTCCAACCAGGCTCAAACCGCGTCAGCATGGCGGTGGCGTTGCTGTTCAACGTTGTCCTGTCCATGGCTTATCTGCGCACGCGCGCCCTCTGGATGAGCTGGGGCATCAATTTCGGCTGGAAAGCGGTCCGGGCTCTGATATTTGGACTGGCAATTACCGGTGTGAACAGCCACTCCCCGGTTGTGCAGGGCGATCCGATGGGACCTTTCTGGCTGACCGGCGGCGGTTTTGGCCTCGACGGCAGCTGGCTGGCCTTTTTTGTCCTCATCGCCGCGATTCCGATCGTTTATCGGCTCACTCGCGATCTCGATTTCACCTACAACACCCCGGAGATCGTGCCCGGAGGGATTCCCGTCGACCTCGATGCCGCCGCGCGCCGCCAACACGAAGCCGCCATGGGCGCTGCCCCTCTCGAACCCGCCCCTCCCTCGCTGGTCCAGATCGCTCCCGCCGGACCGGTGCCTCCATCCCAGCCTGACCTTCCGCCAGAGCTGCCGCAAGCCCTGCCGGAGGATATTCCCCAACCGATTGCAGGCAACGATTCCGGGCAGCAACGACTCCCACTTTCATAAGCTGGAAACCAGCTGAGTCTGAGCTGCGCCCGTTTCGAGTCAAACTTGACCTTTGCACTTGATTCGGAATAAGGTCTGCGCAATGCTGGTAACAGGCATGGGAGGGTCCCATGAATACGTCTGCGGTCTGCTCCGAGATTTTCCCCCCGTTTCAGGTTCGTCGCCCCGTGCCCGGGAAACCCATGCTCCGGGCTCTCCTGACATCGTGCGTGCTGGCGGTCTTGCTTCCGGCCGCATCGTCCTCGGCCCAGGTGGTCACCATCGACCACAGCGGCAATGCCACCGATGGCAACCACGCGGCCACCGTCGACCGGCGATTCGCGCAGATTGAGCCCACCAAAGTCGACCTCCCCAAGACGGAACTGGATCCCAAAACCCGGATTGAGGTGATTCGCATCATGGAGGCCGAGCAAGGCTTCGCGATGCGGCCATTTCCCAAGGGGCACAAGGGCCTGACCCTGGTCGCCAACGGCAAGCTCGATCCGGCCGGTGAACCCTATCTGGACATGATCACCAAGGAAGGCACCTCGGCCAAACCCGGGGATCGCGTGGTCTTGACAGACGTCAAAATCGAAAAGTCGAAGATCATCTTCAGTTTGAACGGGGGACCGGACCACAAGCACAGCTTTCTCCGCCACATCCAGATAGGGACGGGCACGTCGATGAGCCCCGTGGTCCAGGGCGACGACGCCGATCCCGTCGGCGCCCGCCTGACCCTGGAATTCAAAGACCACATTCCAGAACTGACCGGAAGCCAGGTCAAGGCCCTGCTGGCCCCCCTGATCTCATTCGACGTCAAAACTCCCATCCAGGCGTTTACCGATACCCTCCCACCTCAGCTCAAGCAGGCGATCCTCAATCATCATGTAATGGTGGGCATGAGCACCGAAATGGTGCTGTTTGCCAAGGGGCAGCCGGAAAAGAAGACCCGCGAGATGGACGGGCAGATGCCTTTCGAGGAGTGGATCTACGGCGCGCCGCCTAAAGACATTGAGTTTGTCCGCATCAACGGCAACCGGGTGATTCGCGTTGAGGTCGCCAAGATTGGCGAGGCTCCGCAGATTTTCACCAAGGACGAGGTCGAAGGCATGATGCGGACCGACGGGTCTCCCCTGGCGCCGTCCGCCACCACCCGCACGGTCGAAATGGGAGACGCGACGCGCGAGCGCGATCCCAACACCCAGGCTCCGGCCACGCCCCCCAGCCTTCGCAAAGATGGGGAGTCGCTGCCGCAGGACACCCAGATGGGCGGCGCTCCCGGCGGCAACCGGCCCGTGCAGTTCCCCAAGCAGAAACCGGACGACTACCCCGACGCTACGAACCTGCCCCGCGACCCCAAGCCTGCAGATTCCGACGACGCTGCAAAACCGGATGCCGCTTCCCCCAATACCTCGAAGCCCGCGCAGACGTCCCCCTCGCAGGAGCCCCCGCCCAACCAGCCCAACTGAAGGTGATGTAAAATCGAGGGAGCGAGTCCCGCTCCCTCATGCGTTCCGCAAAACGAGTTGAGCATCTGACCGCGCCGTCGAAGCCGCGCGCACTCCATCCAATTGGGGTGCCCCAGGTCTCGCTTTGAGACCTGGGTTTAGCGCGTGAGCCTCAGACACTTCACGAAGGAGAATCATCCGACCCTATGGCCAAGATAGCCAAAACAGGTGACCGCCAGAAAGTAATGGACACGACGAAGTCGACCGACTGTCCGAAGTGCAGCAAACCGACGCGCATCGTCAAGCGCGTGAAGGACCGCGAGCGCGGTACTCCGGGAGGCGTCTACATCTCATGCTCCGCGTGCGACTTCTACGAAAAACTTTAAGTGCAAGTTGAAGTTTCAATCATGAAAAGCCCGGCCTCAAAACCGGGCTTTTCTTCCGTGAAGGTAACAGGAGCAACCAGGCCAAGGGGTAATCCATGCTGTTGATCCGCGGCTGCCGCGCGATTCGGTTCTTTCTAGTCCTGGCGCTTTTCGCGCCGGTCTGCCCGCACAGCTGTGCGGAGGCTGCCCTGCTCATGGACGAACCATTCGGCTTCTTCGGTTTCCTGAACCCTACCGGCCACGATGCGATCTATTTTCAGCGGATTTGCGCCGAGACTCCTGTCAAGTTGCGCCGCTGCGGACCGGGCGAGACAGGCGCCGTCATCACCCGCTACCAGGGGATCGCCGGCTACGACTGGATCGCCATGCCCCTGCTCCCCTACCTGTATGCCGTCGAGACGGCCGCCGAGGTTCCCCCACGCGCAGACAGCGAAGCTGTAACGGGCCTGCGCGACAAGTACCACGAAGCTCGCTTGCTGAGCCTGGGCAAAGACGTGCCCCGTGGCGGCAATGTGAAAAGAGGGTGGAGTCAGTTCGTGGGCGTGGCCTATGACCGGCGCGTCTACGCTTTCCGCTTTGCCACCACCGAAGCGCAGGACGATGCATTGATCGCCCGCATGAACGGGGCGGAAAACCGCACCAGGTTCAACCTCATTACCAGGAATTGCGCGGATTTTAACAGCAGCATCTTGAACTTCTATTTCCCGCGCACGTTCCATCGCACCATCCTTCCCGACGGCGGGATCACCACCCCGAGGCAGGTGACATACCAACTGCTGCGCTATGCGCGCAAGCACCCCGAAACACAGGTAGCAGCCTTCGATATTCCCCAGGTTCCCGGCAATCGCCGCCGCAGCAGGTCGAATAAAAGCATTGCCCAGTCGCTGATCACATCGGGCTATGTCGTTCCCTTCTACTTCATCAGTCCCTACCTCGCCGGGGCGGTGGTGGTCGATTATCTGATATGGGGCCGCTATCCCCTTGGACTCAAGCATCCGCCGGTTCTGACCCCGGCCGACATGACTCCATTGACACTTCCCGGCGCTCGTGGGCAAAGTTCGCCCAGCTCAAGTACATCGACAAACTGAAAGACAGTGCCGCCGCGCCGCTACTCCCGAAACGCCGCTTCGAGTTCCTCCCGCGTCGGCTCGGCCATCGCCAGCCGGTTCCCATTCTGAGCCAGGGCCTTGCGAGTGCAGGCCACAACTTCCGGATCCCTGTAGACCTCGAGCGGCTTCTGGATCATCCCGTGAATTCTCCACAAACCGCGAAAAGCGGTTGGATCGAACTGCGCGGCGGTTCGAACCTCGCCATACGTGACCCGTTCGGACCCGGGCGCCGCCCCATTCGGCGCCGTCTCACCAAAGATAGTACGGCGCAGCATCGCCATCCGGCCGCCGTCCACCGCGGCCTGCTCCTCGTAGAACGGTGCGATGTGCTCGCCGATAAAGGCGTCCATGGCCATCGATTGGGCCGTCCAGTCCTCTCCGCACTCCTGGATGGTCTCACGCAGCATCACTGCTTCCCATAGCGCGAGGCTCAGCCCGCGCCCCAGCGTCGGATTCGTCGTGCATACCGAGTCGCCAAGGGCATGGAGCCGGGTCGCGACGGGGGCACCTTCCACCACCAGCCGCCGCAGAGTATTGTGCAGGCCGCCCATCGCGAAAACGTCGGAAATCGGTTCGAGAGCATCCAGCCACGCCGCGAACGTCGGTACCGTCCTCAGCACTGCGGTGAACACCAAAGGACTCTTCGCTGTCCGGAAACGGTGATCCATGGCCAGCGGCGCCACCGCCATCTGCATCCTGCTGTTGTCGGCGCCCCAGATGCCGGCATTGAATTCGTTCAGGCCCGCCACGATCCGCGTCGTAGGCAGTCCGGGCGCGGTTGCCCCGTCCCGGAACCGGTAGTGGCGGCTGAAGTAGGCAATGCCGCATTCGGCCCGCTGCACCTGCGAAGGCCGCGCTCCGATCTCTTTCAGCCACGAGTCGATGGCCGTCCGGCATCCGGTTGCGTCGACCACAAGGTCAGCGGCTATCTCTCCGGCAATCTCCCCCTCGAGGGTGCGCACGCCGGTCACCTGCGGGGGACTGCCGGACCTCGCAAGGAGGCCCATCACCCGCGCACCGCCTCTCACCGTCACCCCGGGCTCCGCAGCCGCCATCTTTCGCAGAACCCAGTCGATCGTCGACCGCCGGGTCATGAGCAGCGTGAATCGCTCGTCGCCTGGCCGTGGAGTCTTGTCGGCCAGCGACGGCGCCATCTGTGTCCAGAGCGGGGCCTCCGCCACTCCGGCGGCCAACAGGTTCGCATACACGTCGGGCAGGTGTTCCATCAGCAGCTGGCGGCACCTGGCCATAATGATGTGGGGCTGCACGATCTGTGGCGCCCCCGTCCGGAACGCCGCGGCCGCCGCTGCTTCTACATCAGGCGCCGCTTCCAGGCCTTCTCGCTCAAGCAGAAGAACCTCGTGCCCGGCCCGCGCCAGGACCAGCGACGCAAACATTCCCCCGGCACTACCGCCAGCGATAACGATCTTCACTTGTCAATCCATTTCGATTCTGAGGCAGGGAAGGCTCGTGGACCGGTCAGACCGCCGTCGCCATTTCTGCCACAATCGCCCGTGCCGCCGCGGCCGGATCTGCCGCCTGCGTGATGGGCCGGCCGACCACCAGGTAGCTTGCCCCGGCGCGCAGCGTGTCCGCGGGCGTCGCGATCCTTTTCTGGTCACCGGCTGCGGCGCCTGCCGGCCGGATACCCGGAACCACCAGGATCCCGCCCGCACCGGTCAGAGTCCTCAGCGCGCCCACCTCCTGAGGCGAGCAGACAAAGCCGCGCATCCCGGCCGCCAGCCCCATGCGCCCCAGCAATTCCACCTGCTCGGCCGGACTTCGCTCCAGCCCAATGGCTCGTGTCTGTCCGGCGTCCATGCTCGTCAGCATGGTGACCGCAAGCAGTTCGGGAGGATTGACGATTCCTTCCAGAGCGCCGCGCGCCGCTTCCAGCATGGCCGGCCCGCCGCCCGCATGCACGGTCATCATCTTCGCGCCCAGTCCAGCGGCCGACCGCACCGCCCCGGCAACCGTGTTGGGAATGTCATGAAACTTGAGGTCGAGAAAGATCGAGTGCCCCTGCTTCAGCAGCGGCTCGAGGACCGCCGGCCCGGCAGCGACGAACAGTTCCAGGCCGACCTTGAACCAGGTGCACGTGCCTTCCAGGCGTTCGACCAGCCTGGAGGCGGAGGCAGCGTCCGGCACATCGAGGGCAACAATCAGGCGCTCCCGGGCCAGCTCCAGCGGAGCGACATGCGGCTGGCGAGCGGTCGAGGGCGAAGGCGACTCGGCGATAACCATGATTCGATCCTAGGACATTTTTGTCCTCGCCGCATCGCCCGACTTTCAGAAGTTCCCATCCTTGGCACTCGCGCGGGCAGGCCGATCATGCAAATGAGAAAATAGAGACGGATGAAACGGCTCGGCTGGAAAAGCAAGACCTTGTTCTGGAGGACCTTGCCATGGGTAGTACTGCTGGCCGTCGCCGGCCGGGCATGGGCTTCTCCGGCGCATACCAACCCGCTGAATTTCGATCCGCTCGTCAAGCAAGCCTACGCCCGCTTCTACCTTCTCGACTTTCCTGGCGCGGTTGAGCCGCTGGAACGCTTCCACGCCGAGCATCCAGGCGATCCTCAGCCCACTGCCCTGTTGCTCGACGCGCTTCTGTTTCAGGAACTGTATCGGCTCGATCTGCTCGACACCACGTTCTACGCCAACGATGGATTTCTGAGCGGAAAGCACGCCACTCAGGAAGACCCGAAGATGCGCGACCGGATCCTGGGCCTGGCCGACGAGACGATTCGCGAAGCCGACTGGCGCATTGGCAAGAATCCCAACGACATCGATGCACTGTATGCCCGCGGCTGGGCGCGCGCCCTCAAGTGCACCTACCTCGCCATGGTGGAACGGGGGTTTGGCGCCGGATTTCGCCTCGCCACCAAGGCCAGGGAAGATGAGACGCGCGTGCTCCAGCTGGATCCCGACTACGTCGACGCCAAGCTCATCACCGGCGTGTATGAATATGTGGTCGGCGCGCTTCCGCTGCCATTCAAGTTCTTCATTGGATTCGCCGGCATCACGGGCTCGAAAAGCAAGGGCATGGAAATGCTGCACGACGCGGCCAACCGCGGAGTGATGTCGTCGGCCGAGGCGGGGACGGTGATTGCCCTCTTCCTGCGCCGCGAAGCCAAATATAAAGAAGCCATTGAGATCGTGAACACGCTCAACGCCAAGTATCCGCACAATTACCTGTTCCGCCTCGAAGAGGCCAACCTGCGCAAGGACGACGGCGAGGGTATGCATGCGGTGGACGCGTATCGCGAGATCGTAGCCGACGCTTCAAAGCCCGGCTACTTCGTCTCGGCGCGCCTGGAGCTGACGTATTTCGGAATGGGAGATGCGCTGCGGGGCCAGCGCATTTATAAGGATGCCGCGGAGGCCTACGAGCAGGCTGCCTCGGCCCTCAATGTCGGTCTCGAGCTCAAGATCCGATCTCTCGTAGCGGCCGGCCAGTGTCGCGACATGAATAACGAACGCCAGCTTGCCGTCACGGATTACCAGGCCGCCATCGATGCGGGCCCCAATACCAGCCGCGCCGATACCGCACGAAAATACCTCAAGAATCCTTACCACGGCAGTTAGAGCTGAATGGCCGGCGGCGATCTGAGTCAGCTCGATCCCGAGATCCGCACGTTCGATCACAGACCTAATGCGCTTCTCAAACTCCGCGCTGGGCGACAATTGCCGCGGTTGAATCCTATTGTCCTGTTACCGCGGGTCGAGGATGACAAAGCGGTCGGCATAGCTGATGAGGACACGCTTGAAGAGCCCGGTCGGAATCAGGCCGTCCTCGCCCTCGACGGCAACGTTTTGCTTTGTTCTCATCGGCGTAGAGAACATGATATACCCCAGCAACTGTTTGCCGATCCGGACATTCTGCGGCGACATGAGTCCAAAGAATTCTTCCGTTTTTCCCGTGACGCTTCCTCGCAGTGCATTCTTCCCCTGCACCCAGGGCGTAGTTCCCAGTTGGTTTACGTAAAGCTGGGGCACGTTCGCTCCCGAATCGAGCCTTAAGATGAAGGCCCGTGAACCGCTGTCAGAAAGCCGGACCGAGATACGAACGGGTTGGGGGAAGGGCGAATTCCACTCACCGTCCGGCTTCGCCACCAGAGGAATGCGCTCGCCCGGCGAGTCCTGCTGCATTTGATTCGTGTCGTCTAGGCAAAGAATTGGGTGTGCGTAATCGATGAGCAGGTCGA
>DASXGD010000063.1:0-2903 GCA_036489245.1 Occallatibacter sp.
GCCAGGTCGCCGCCGGCCAGCGGACACCGGTGTCGCTCCGCCAGGTCAAAGAATCCGTTGAGAAAGCGGTCCACCCATGAGCCGGTGGTTCCTCGCCGGCCTGGATCGGGCTTTTCCGTCAGATCGCGCGGAATGCCCAGCGAAAGAAACGCCGCAACCGGCCGGGCACCCATGGCGGCCAGGTCGCTCAGACCGCGAGCCAGGGTCCGCCAACCCACCACCTCGGGGGGGTGCCATTCCAGCCGGAAATGTCGGCCGGCAATGGAAAGATCGGTGGTGACGGCCAGTTCCTCGCCCGCCCGCGGGCGAAGCAAGGCGCAATCATCCCCGATGCCCAGCCTCAGGTCTCCCCCCCGCGCGCCGCTCGCGGCGCGGCCGCGAATGGCCCGCAGCAGGTCGAGTTCGCCCACGCCCGCGGCGGTCCTGGTTGCCATCCTGATTGGCATTCTGGTTGGCCTTTTCCCCACCCTCTGAGAATAGGCCACCCCGGGCGGGCTTCAGATCGTCCGCGCCTCTAAAATTCTCGACCCTGCGGCTACCATTCCGTGCCGAATAGAATCCAAAGACGTTGGCGGACGGAAACGATTTCATATTCCGGCAAAAATTGGACGTTTTTCCGGCCCAATTTCGTTGACCCTGTAGAGATCGCTTTGTTAGCCTAAGCAGACGTCCTCTCTACAGGCGCCGGGGGCTAGTGTGCCAAGAGGGCCTTTTGTATGACTAGTTGGTAGCGGCGGGCCAGTTGCGACCTTGCCTGTTACAGGATGAGAGAAAGCATGCAACGCAAGCGCTATTACATTCTATTTGTTGCCAGAGATGAAGATGGTCGGGTGCGGAAGATCCCCCTTCCCCTGCACTACGCCTACGGATTCGTCGCGGCGGCTCTGATCGGCGCCTTTACGATTGTCGGTCTGGCTGGCTCCTACACCCGTATGTTGCTCAAAACGGAGAGTTTCAACCAGGTGCGCCAGGAGCGGGAAACGCTGCGGAAGAACTACCAGCAGATGGCCCAGATCGCCCACGACCGCGATGTCCAGGTGGCGTCGCTTGGCGCCCTGGCAAGTGAAGTGACCGCCCTTTACGGGCTTCGCCAGAACCGGCTTGCTCACACCACATCGGCCGCCAAGGCCGCGGCCGCCCCGACGCCCCAGACGCTTGCTCTCAGCGACGACGTCAACCCCCAGAACCTCAAGCTGTCGCTCGATCAGTTCTATGCGCTTCGCACCCAGGCTATGTCGGGCCGGGTCACCCGCGCCATCGACGCGGGCTTGACTTCATCCTTTACCGGCGACTGGACGCAGTTGGCCGATTCACCGTCCCTCTGGCCTCTGGAAGGCACGGTCACCTCAAGTTTCGGCGAGCGTGAAGATCCCATCAATGGGGAAGGCGCCTTCCACTCCGGAATCGACATTGCCGCTCCCTACGGCTCCCCCGTCCGCGCGGCAGCCGACGGCGACGTAACCGGTACTCGGATGGGCTCAGGCTATGGCCGCGAAGTCACCATCGATCACGGTCACGATCTGATCACGGTGTACGGACATCTCTCGGCCATGATCGTGGTCCCGGGCCAGCATGTTTCGCGCGGCCAGGTGGTTGGGTATGTGGGCCGCTCCGGCAGGTCTACCGGGCCGCACCTCCACTACGAGGTCCGGGTCCACATGGTCCCCGTCAACCCGCACAAGTATCTGCGTACCACCTTCGACCAGGTCGCGGTCACCGAAGACCGTTCGCTGGCCTCGGGCGGCAGATAAAGGCTCTCAAGTCAACTGACAAGGACGGCTCCCGTTTGGAGAGCTGTCTTCGCGTCTGTGCCCCATTCGCGCCCACTCGAATCGTCCTGGGCACCGTGCATTTCCTTCGTTCCGTAGTATCGTTGACGCGACGACTCACAAACCATCCGGAGCTGCGAACATGCGTCTGATGCGTTTCCTTGTTTTCCTTGTGTTGTTTTCCATTCCGGTTCTGGCCCAGGATCGCCCGGCGGATCAACAAACCGCCTTTGCGCGGGCGCGCCATCTGCGCCACGGCATCAATGCCTCGGAATGGTTCGCCCAATCGGCCGGCGACTACTCGGCTGCCCGCACCGATCGCTACACCGATGCGGCCGACATTGCCCTGATGGCCAGGCTCGGCTTCGACAATGTCCGGCTCAGCATTGACCCTGTGCCGCTGGAGCGGCCTCCCCTCAACCAGGAGGGCTTCAACGCCGACTTTCTGGTCCGGCTCGATCGCGCGGTCGACGCCATGCTGTCCAACGGGCTGGCTGTCGAGATCGACATTCATCCGGAAGAGGATTACAAGCAGAGGGTCAAGGCCGGCAGCGACGCGGTGGAGCGGTTCACCATGCTGTGGCGCAGGTTGGCTGCCCACTACGCCAACCGGGACCCCGAAAGAGTGTTTTTCGAGATCATGAACGAGCCCGAGGTCAGCGATTCCAATCGCTGGTCCGGGATCCAGGCTGCCGCGGCGGCCGCCATCCGCGAAGCGGCGCCGAAAAACACCATCATTGCCACGGGGCCGAACTGGTCCGGGATTGCCGACCTCCTCACTCAGCATCCGCTTCCGGACGGCAACGTGATCTACAACTTCCATTTTTACGAGCCGCACGAATTCACCCACCAGGGCGCGAGCTGGGGCCAGCCGTGGTGGATCTACACGCACGGAATCCCCTACCCGGCCACCGAGAGCTCGTTGGATGAGCTGATCAAGCAGGTCCCCGACGCGGCCAATCGCTATGCGTTCGAACACTACTGGCTCGACCACTGGGACGCGCACCGCATCCGGCTCGAAATCGACGCCGCCGCAGCCTGGGCCAAGACCTACAACGTTCCCCTGATCTGCAATGAGTTCGGAGCCTATCGCCGCGTGACTGACCCGGCTTCGCGCATGAACTGGATTCGCGA
>DASXGD010000094.1:0-13070 GCA_036489245.1 Occallatibacter sp.
CTGCTCCCCGTGGAACTTATCCTGAAGGTAAGCTCCGGCGCCGGATTCGCCATGGTGTTCGCGCTCCTGATCGCCGCCATCCTCTGGAATCTGGGCACGTGGTGGCTGGGCTTGCCCGCATCGAGCACCCACACCATGACCGGTTCCATCATCGGCGTAGGCCTGGCGAACCAGTTGTTGAGCAACTCTGCGGGAGGCACCTCGGGCGTGGATTGGGAACAGGCGACCAAGGTTTTCAAGGTCCTGCTGATTTCTCCCGTTGTCGGGTTTGGTTGCGCCTTCCTCCTGTTCCTGGTGTCTAAGGCGTTGATCAAGTACCCGGAACTGTACGAGGCCCCCAAGGACAACACTCCGCCGCCATTCCCGATCCGCGCCCTGCTGGTTCTCACCTGCACGGGCGTCAGCTTCTTCCACGGGTCCAATGACGGCCAGAAGGGCATGGGCCTTATCATGCTCATCCTGATCGGCACCGTTCCCACGGCCTACGCCCTGAACCACGCGGTCAGCACCCACGATATCCAGGACTTCATTGCCGCATCCGAACGGGCGGTTTCGATCGTCGACGCGCATGTCGACAAAGAAGCGATCCTCGGGCCGGATGCGCGCGCTGAACTGACGGATTACCTCCGCACCAAGAAGGTCCAGCCGGTGACCATGACTGCCCTGCGCGAACTCATTCGCGATCTCGAAGGGGACGTGAAGGCCTACGGCGACTACAAGAGTGTCCCGGCCGGCCAGCAGACCAACGTGCGCAACGACATGTACGTGACGAGCGAAACACTGCGCATCATGGCCAAGACGAAGAATCCCCAGTTCACCGCCGATGAAAGCGCCGCGCTGAACAACTACAAGGCCAAGGTCGACAAGGCGACTAAATTCATCCCCTCCTGGGTCAAGGTTGCCGTAGCGCTGGCCCTGGGGCTCGGCACCATGGTGGGCTGGAAGCGCATCGTGGTCACCGTAGGCGAGAAGATCGGCAAGGAGCACCTGACATACGCCCAGGGCGCGACCGCGGAACTGGTCGCCATGGGCACGATCTTCGCCGCAGATAACTTCGGATTGCCCGTCAGTACCACCCACGTCCTCAGCTCGGGCGTGGCGGGCACGATGGCCGCAAACAAGAGCGGGCTGCAGTTTTCAACCATTCGGAACATCGCGGCCGCCTGGGTATTCACGCTACCGGCCGCGGCTATCCTGTCGGGCCTGCTGTTTGCCCTGTTCCGTACTTTTTCCAACTGATTAAATTAAAGCCAAACCAAGAGGAGCAGAGGGCGTCCGCAGTTGGCGGACGCCCTCTTTTCTCGCGCACTGTTTCAACCGTCTCCTCCATTGCGACCCGGGCCGGGCACGCACCGGCCGGTTCCGTTAACATACTGGAGGTGCCTGTTGCTGAATGAGCCTGAAAGCCAAGCTGGAAGCCGTAATTTACGCCGCCGAAGAGCCGGTTACATTGAACCAGCTCGCCGCCTTGTTTGCCGCCGATGCCCTGGAATGGAAAGCGGCAGAGGAAGCCGCTGCCGCCGAGCAGACCGCGGAGATTGTGGGGGCGTCTCCCGCCTCTGAGCCGCTGCCGTTTCTGGCTGAAGGCCTCGAATACCTGGGATTGGCTGACACGCCCGACGTGTACGCCGGCAATGGGGCCGAAACGACCCCTGCCGCCGTACCCGACGTCACCGCCGGCTCTCTAAGTCCCGACACCCCCCAATCGGAAAGCACGCCGGCACCTGCCAGCGAGATCGTCTCAATCGACCAGGACGCGGCCTACCCTGCCATCCTGGTGAACGCCATCCCGGTGAACGAGGGTGCTGCGCCCGACGGGGTCGACGCAGCTGCAACGCCCGCCGACACCGAGGCTGAGTCGAGGCGGCTTGCGCGGCAACGGGATCGCGAGGTGAAGGCGGTCCTGAAGCAATTACTGGATGAGCTCATCGCCAGCTTCTCGGCTGATGGGCGCGGGGTAGAGATTCGCGAGATCGCGGGCGGTTATCGCATGGCGACCAAACCGCAATGCCACGATGCGGTTCGCCTCTTTGTGAAGAGTCTCAAGCCGCCGCTGAAGCTGTCGTTGCCCGCGCTCGAGACTCTGGCCGTGATTGCCTACAAGCAGCCGGTCACCGCTCCCGAGGTCAACGAAATCCGCGGCGTGGAATCGGCCGGAGTGCTGGGTTCGCTCCTGGCGCGCAAGCTCATCGCCACCGCCGGGCGCAAGCAGGTCATCGGCCGTCCCATCCTCTACAAGACCACCCGCGAATTCCTCCTCCGCTTCGGGCTCAACGACGTGTCCGAGCTCCCTTCCATGGAAGAATTCGAGAAAATGGCGGCCACGGAATTGGAAATGGAGCCGGAGATCGTCGAAGCCGACAAGGCCGAACAGGACGAAGCGGAGGCCTCTGAAGGCGCCGAGCCGGAAAACGGGGAGCCGGATCCGGGTTCCAATTCGCCCCGCGGAGAAGAGATGGCAGCGGGGGAGGAAACCGTGGACGTTCCCGATACGATTGCTCCAGAGGGTGCCGCTGAGCCGCCCCAGAGCCACGCGCTTGAGAAAGCGCCTGCGGATGCGATGACACCCATCACGGCAGGCACGGAATCCCCCCGCAATCTCTCCGAGCCTGCATCCTCCGATTCCCACCAGACGGCAGAAACCGAGGCGTCCCATGCCGAAGAAATCCCGAAAGAATCCTGAGCTGAAACCGACCGAGAGCCTGGAACTGATTCCAATCGAGAATCCAGAGCCGTTAGCGACAGAGAATCCAGAGCCTAAGCCGGCAAAGAGCCCAGCGCCCAAGGTGCGAAAAAAGACCGCGCGGAAGGCGCCTGCGGTCACTGATTCGGTCCGTGCCGAAGCCCCAAAACAGGAACCGGACGAACCCGAATTGATGGCTCGATCCGCCGGGGTAACCGTGGATCAGGTTGCCGAGGCCCGCACCCAGGCCGAATCGGAAGCCAAAGCTGCGGCTGCCGACACGTTCGAGCAGGCTTACGAGGAACTGCCTCCCGAAACCGCCGATATCCTCGACACGGTTCTGGATGCCCCTGCCCGGCAACTATCGGAGACCGAGACAGCCGAGGCAAAGGCCAGCGCAACCCGCTTGATCAGCGATCTCACGCAGGGGGTCGAAGAGGAATCAGAATCCGCGGCCGTGGAGCGTCCACCGGCCAAACTCGAGCGGCTGCAGAAAATCCTTTCCCAGGCTGGCATAGCCAGCCGGCGGCACGCCGAGGAGATGATCACAGAAGGCCGCGTCCAGGTGAACGGTAAAGTCATCACCGAGCTCGGTTCCAAAGCCGACGCAGGCCGCGACCACATCCGCGTCGACGGAAAGCTGCTCCAGGGAGCGGAGCGGCTCCGTTATTTCATGTTCAACAAGCCCAGGGGCTATGTGACCACGGCCAGTGATCCCGAAGGCCGGCCGACGGTGATGCAGTTCTTTTCAAAGATGAGCGAGCGCCTTTATCCCGTGGGGCGCCTCGATTACCTCAGCGAAGGCCTGCTGCTGGTGACCAACGATGGAGACCTTGCCAACAAACTGACCAAGGCGGCGACAGGTGTTGAGAAGACCTACCTGGTAAAGGTCAGCGGCCAGCCAACCGAGGAAGAGCTCGATCGGCTTCGTGAAGGCGTCGGCATCGATCGCACCCAGCCGGGCGAGGGTCGTGTGCAGACGGCACCCGCCAGCATCCGCCAGGTCCGCCAGGGCGACAACCCATGGTACGAAGTGGTGCTGATCGAAGGCCGCAATCGCGAACTCCGCAAGATGTTCGAGGAGGTCGGGCATTTTGTTGAGAAGATCCGCCGCGTGGGATACGGGCCGCTAGTGCTGGACCAGGAACCGGGACAGTTCCGGGAGATTGGGCCGGAAGAGCTGGTCCGCCTTCGCCAGGCCGCGGAAGGAAAGTGGCGCCGGCCGAAGGCAAAAGCGGTGGGCCGCCGCGATGCTGTTGAACGGGGAGAGCTGCCAACGGTAGTGCCGAAGCCAGGCCGCCCGCGTCCTGCGACGCCATTTGAAGGCCGCACGGGTGGCAGCGCTTCGCGGCCCTACCCACCCAAAAAGCCGTTCGGCCCACCGGCTGATCGGGAACAATCCAGGCCGTTCCGCTCCATTCGCGCGCCTGAAAGAGATTTCGGTCCTGCCGGCGGGCGCGCCGGTACCTCAGCGAAGACCTTCAGCGCTCGCAAACCCGCAGGCGGTGGATTCGCCCCAGGGAGGACGGACGCGGGCGCAAAGGGTGCGGCGAGGTTCGGCGCCGGACGGCCGGCGTGGAAGAAAGACGATCGCGGTGGCCGCCCGCCAGCGCCATTTACTCCGATTGGGGACAGCCGAGAACGCGGTGCGGGGTATCGCGGCGGGCAGGCCGCCTCGAGGCCGGCTCCGGGCAGGCAGGGATCGTCTGACGGGGCCCGGGCGGGGGCCGGCCGCACCAGCGGAGGGCGCGCATTTGGCGCCAAGCCAGTCTGGAACAAGAGAGAAGGCGGCGACCGCCCGAGATTCGATCAAGGCGGATCAGGCGCCAGAGCGGGCAATCGGCCTCGATCTGAGACGCCCCGATTTGAAAAGCCCGGACTTGAAACGCCCAGACTTAAAACGCCCGGACCGGCGCCGTCAAGGTCCGGTCAATTCAAGCCAGCGGATTCGCGGGGCGACAGACCGCGATTTGAGCGGACCGGCGGCCCACGGCCGGCTCCAGGGTTCGGCCGCTCCGGACCACGTTCTTCCTCTCCAACCCGTCCTCCCCGCCGCGAAGGCATGGCCCGTCCGTTCACAACCAGCACCGGCAAACCGCGCCCAGGCGGGGCGCGGCCAAGCAGTAAGCCAGGAAAGACCGCCGGGCGTCCCTACGCCGGATCGAGACCAGGAACGGAGGGCGCGTCCGGTACTCGGCCAGCGGGGAAATCCGGCTGGAAGCCCAAGCCCAGCTACGGCGGCACGAGCAGGCCGGCGTCCGGGAGCGGCAAGCGACCGCCGTCGAAGAACGCTCCGCGCGGCGCCGGGGGACGGTCGGGGCCACGCCCCGGCGCAAAGCGACCTGGTGGCGGGCCGCGGTACTAAGCATCCACCGGTCGAACATCGGGTCTTTTGTGCGTCACTTTACTCAAACGACGCATTCCGAAAATTGTATCCCTGCAATTGCACGTTGAAAACATTACCCAAATCCTGAACTTGAGGCATCCCTACGCAACTTTCCTGCCTCTACGGGGACGTAGAGGAAAGTTGTCTCTTTCATTCATTCATACCCAAGGAGCAGTCGGCAGTGAGAGTACTCATGATTGGAGCGACCGGCAAGTATGCGGGCCTCGTGTTGTCGGAGCTCAAGAGAAAAGGAGTGAAAGTCAGGGCCCTGGTTCGTAACCGTGAGAGCGAACGGATGGCGCGCGAGCGCGGAGCGGACGAGACCGCCCTCGGCGATCTTCAGGACCCTCGCGGGCTGATTTCCGCCGCGGTCGGTGCCGACGGCGTGTTCCACATCGGGCCGGCTTTTGCGTTCCGCGAATCGGACATGGGCGTGACCATGGTGGAAGCCGCCAGGGCTGCCGGCGTCAGCAAATTTGTTTTTTCCAGCGTCATTCATCCATCCGTATCCAAACTCACCAATCACGCGTCAAAGCGCCCCGTCGAGGAAGCGATCTACGAATCCGGCATGACCTTTACGGTGCTCCAGCCCGCCATTTTTATGCAGACGATGGAGAGCGGCTGGCGGGAAGTCATCCGTACCGGGAGATATGCCCTGCCCTACTCCCGTCGCGTCAAGACGTGCTACGTTGATTACCGCGATGTCGCAGAAATTGCTGCCGAGTCCTTCGTGACCGACAGGTTCGACAACGGAACCTTCGAGTTGTCCGCGCCCGGCATGTTCAGTCGCGTGGAGATCGCCGCGCTCATGAGCGAGGCTCTGGACTTGAGGATTGAAGCCGGCGAATTGTCGTTCGACGTCTGGGCAGACGCGGCTGGGATTCCCGACGGCCCGGTCCGCGCCGGATTGAAGCGTATGTACGCCGATTACAACCAGCATGGTTTCCACGGCGGAAATGCCGTGGTGCTGAAATGCTTGCTGGGCCGCGAACCGCGCAGTTTGAAGCAGTTTTTCCACGAACTTGTGGCGCGCCAGTCCAAGGCCGCCTGACGGATTCGCGCATTCCGGATCACAATACGCAGGGAGTCATGTACACTGCGACGAAACGTTTTTTCGTTACCGGCGCTGCGGATGGCGCATCTTTAAGGCATGAACATGGAAAAAGCGACTTTTGGAGCAGGATGTTTCTGGGGTGTGGAAGCTGCGTTTGCGGCTCTTCCCGGAGTGACTTCAACGGCGGTCGGTTACGAGGGCGGTTCGCTCGAACGGCCATCCTACCAGGACGTTTGCACCGATCAGACCGGCCATGCCGAAGTGGTGGAACTGGAATTCGATCCGGAGAAGATCCCCTACGAAAAGCTTCTGGATGCCTTCTTTGCCCTGCACGATCCCACGACGTTGAACCGGCAGGGTCCTGACTGGGGCAAGCAGTACCGCTCCGCCGTCTTCTTCCATTCCCCTGAACAGGAAGCGCAGGCCAAAGCGAAAATCGAACAGTTGACTGCGGAAGGGCGATTCCAGCCCCGGCGCATTGTTACCAGGATCGAGCCGGCCCAGACCTTTTGGCGCGCTGAAGAATATCACCAGCGCTACCTCGAGAAGCGGGGCCTGGCCAGCTGCCACATCTGAGGCCGCGCCATCGATCGAAAGCGTGGGCCGGACCGTTTCACATCAATTCTGACCGATCCCGCTGCATCCCCATGACACGCTCGTCCTCATCTGCTCTAAACTTGAAAGACCAATGAAGATCGTCGGACGAGCCGCCCCGTTCTACTTGCGATCCGTCGTTTGCTGGTTCGTGGTTCTTTGCGCCGGCGGTTTTCTGACCGCGCGGGCGGCATCCGACCCGGCGGCCGCTCTCCAGACGTCCGGGACAGCCGGCGGCCCGACGGCCATTCCCGTGAGTATCCATGGAATCGTTCAATTGGATGGTCCCTGGCGGTTTCAGATGGGAGACGATCCGCGGTGGGCCGATCCGTCCTTCGATGACTCGAACTGGCCGACGGTCACGCTGGGCAAAACTCTCGCCGAGCAAGGATTCGAGACCTACGCCGGATATGCTTGGTATCGGCTGCGGGTGCAGCCGGGGGAATTCCAATTCGGCAGTCTTGCTGGAAGTGCGCCGCTTCACTTGCTCGTGACCAGCCATTCGGTAGGGCAACTGGCTCTGTACATCGACGGAGTGGAAGTAGGGCACACCGGGGGCATGACGGACAAGCCGACGATGTACGAGTCGCCTCCATTCGAAGCCCAGGTTCCCGACGATGCCAAAGGGAAGTCCGTTGTTCTGGCCATTCGCAGCTGGGCCGCTCCGGGTATACCTATTTCCCACGGTCTGCTGGAACGGATTGAGGCCGGCGCGCACGAGGATGTCGCCGACCGCCTTGAGCTGGCCATCGCGCACAAATGGGATCAGCAGGTCATCGCGGAGATCATCCTCGCGTTTCTGTTCCTGGGCGTAGCCGTGCTGGGGGCGATCCTCTACATGGCGCAGCGCCATCATTCGGAATATCTCTGGCTGGCGCTGATGTGCCTTAGCGTGGCAATCACAGGGGCCATTGAGGTTTCCCATTGGCTCGCTCAAATCTCCAGCTCGGTATACGACGTTCTCGCTCTCTGGACCGGCCGGATCTTCATGGCCGTGACCCTCGAATTCGTCGTCCGCTTCACCGCCACTGAGAAGCGCCAGTTGGTCCGATATTTCCAGGGATTTGCCCTGGTGCTGCCTTTCCTTTCATTGCTGGGTCTCCAGCTAGTGTACGAAGTGCTTTCGATCAGCGCGGAAGTTGCTTTCTGCGTGCTCGTCAGCATGCTGCTCTTTCGGGCCTGGCGGCGGGGTTTGCTCGAGGCGGGGATCATGCTGCTCCCTTTTCTTCTGGCGGCGACTGCGGATTCGATCGATTCCATCCTCATGTATCTTGCCTCCAAGCAACACTGGATGTCGGAACAAACCGCGCTTTACCGCTTTCACCTCGGTCCCATCGAGATCGCGACCGGCCTCATTACCTATGGCATCTTTCTATCCAGCCTGCTGGCGGTGATTATTTACCGGTTTGTCAGCGTCAGCCAGGACGAGCAGCGCTCCAACGCAGAAATCGCGGCGGCTCGCAGCGTACAGTCAATGCTGATTCCTACTGAGCTTCCCTCCAACAGCTACTTCATGCTCGAGAGCGCCTATGTGCCGGTGAATGGGGTCGGCGGCGACTTCTTCCAGGTCCTGCCGGTGGACGACGGGTCCATTCTGATCGTGGTCGGAGACGTGAGCGGCAAGGGACTGCAGGCCGCCATGAACGCCAGCACCCTGGTGGGTGCGTTCCGAAATGAACTGTCGCATGATCCCGCCACCATTCTCAAACACCTCAATCACGTGATGCTCGGCGCCGAATCCGGAATCGGTGCCGGCAAGGACGCAGTGGCCAGCTTTGCCACCTGCCTGTGCGCCCGAATCTATCGCAATGGCATGATGGAAGTCGCCAATGCCGGCCACTTGAGCCCCTACCGCGATGGCCGGGAAATGGACCTGCCCCCCGGCCTGCCCCTGGGGGTGATCCATGGCATGACCTACGAACAATGCACATTCCATCTCGATCAGGGAGTCCGGCTGATCTTTCTTTCCGACGGCGTAGTCGAAGCGACCAATCCCCAGGGCGAACTCTTTGGGTTTGAGCGGACCCAGCAGGTGAGCAACGAACCCGCCCGCTACATCGCCCAAACCGCCAAGCGCTTCGGGCAGAACGATGACATTACGGTTATTTCGGTGTATGTGGCTTCCCGCGACGCCAAGCACATCGAGGATTTGCAGCCGGCCTTTCAACGCTGAACGAACGGTCCTTCTTTCCCCAGACTATTCACGAGTTGCCGCTCGTTGTTTTCTTCGCGGTCGATCCGGATGGGGTTGTTCATTAGCCTCATCACACGTTGATCGACTCGCCCAGCAATTGTTTCAGCGCCTGCACGTACTCAGTCAGGGCCTTCCGTCCCGACTCGGTCATGCGGTAGATGGTTTGCGGCTTGCGCTGCACAAACTTCTTTTCGACCGCCACATACCCCGCCTCTTCAAGTCTTGCCAGCTGGGCGCCCAGGTTGCCATCCGACGAACCGGTCCGCGCCCGCAGCCACGTGAATTCCGCTTCCTCCACGGTGGTCAGAAGGGAAAGCAGC
This sequence comes from Occallatibacter sp., assembly GCA_036489245.1. Taxonomy (GTDB): domain Bacteria; phylum Acidobacteriota; class Terriglobia; order Terriglobales; family Acidobacteriaceae; genus Telmatobacter. Next base: position 9,232 of record DASXGD010000094.1, read on the forward strand.
GCGAGGCGCAGCTTGCCGTGAATCACAGGGTTCAGATCTGGCAGCTCAGGCATGGGATTCCCGGTTCTGCTTCCGGCGGGATTCCAGAATCATCGCGTATGCGCCGAAGGCGATCTGGCAAAGAAACAGCGCGCCGAGGAACACCGCGGTGAGCTGGGCCTGCGAGCCAAAGCACGCGGCCACCGATGTGAGCCACCACACCACCGCGCAGGCCATCTGCATTCTCCATTTCAGAATCATTCCCGATGCGCCGTTGGCGATGGCGAGCACGGCGGCAACGATGGCCACAAACCCATGCTCGTCGATTCTCCTGCTGATGCTCAGCGCCGGAAAGAGCAGAAGCATGGAGATCCCCACCGAGATCCAGATGGACACGACGGCCCGTCCGACCGTCGTTTCCGCCTGCCGGTTGTCCTTCTTGAAGGCGATGATCATGGTGATCACAACGGCGGCAATCATGGTTACCGGCCATGCCAGCCCGTTGCCGCCCCAGATGGCAAGCCGCTGGCCTAAGGCTACCCAGCCAATCGCCACGTAATAGGCCACTCCCCACAACAGAAATGTCCAACCCCAGCTTTCGGTGCTCCGGCGGCCCTCGGCGATCATGCATTCGATCAGCGCCACCCGGTCTTTCAGTTCCTGCGTGCTCGTCTCTTCGTGCATTTCAATTCTCCTTTTCCTGCATCCCTCGACCTCAAACCAGTACGGCGGGCCCAAGCGGGAGAAGGCGAAGGTCCCGCCGGAAGCAGTTTTGGGAAAAGCTCATCATAGCCACCCTCCATTCCAGAGCCGGAGCCGGCCCGTTCCCGGCCCGATACAGAGTACTCTATAAAATAGAGTAGTCAAAGTCAAGCACAATTTCCAGACAAGGATTTCCGGTTGGCGCGAAGCTTGCTTTTGGGTCTGAGAGGGTGATTCAGGCAGTCAGGATGAAGACTCGCGGACTTGAGCAACCGGGCACAGGAGGTCCGCAACAATTTCGAAGCCGCGCCAGCCCGGCGCCAATCCGGCCAGCCGCCGCTAGGCTGCGTATCGCGAAGGGGACGTATCGTCGTTGCAGACTCGCGGATCAGCGGCGTCGCTGGTAAACAACCGCATTACATCGAGAAGAGCGCTCAGGTATCCGTGAGCCCAATACCCACGCTCCTCACTGCCTTCTTCCAGATGCTTCTGCTCCGTTGCACATTGCGGGGCTTTATGTAAGATCCACTTTCTAAGTTCTCTGCAACGATCTTCAATCCTGCGGAATTCAGGGCTTTCATCTGCCATTGGAACTTAGATGCAATCTCCCGGCAGGTGTGTCGGGCCATCGGTGACGGCCTCCTCTCGCCTTCCGACGGCCGCCGTTGCGTGCGCTGCTAGAATCCTCTAGAGCCAAGCGCACGATGGTCAAAGCCCTCTATCCCGGCACGTTCGATCCGCCCACCAACGGACACATTGACCTGATTCAGCGCGGGGCGAAGATCTTTGGGCATCTGACCGTCGCCGTGCTGAACAATCCGGTAAAGAACCCGTTGTTTACCGTTGCCGAACGCGTGGAGATGCTCGAAGAGGTTGTTCGCCCACTCGAGAACGTATCAGTAGCCACCTTCGGCGGCCTCATGGTGGAATTCGCCCGCCAACAGAACGCTACCGCGGTGCTGCGCGGCATCCGTGCCATCTCCGATTACGAATACGAATTCCAGATGGCCCTGATGAATCGGCGCCTCGCCCCGGAGATCGAAACCGTCTTTCTTCAGCCCGCAGGGCGTTACTCGTTTGTCAGCTCGCGTATGGTCAAGGAAGTGGTCAGCTTCGGCGGCGACGTGACAGGGCTGGTGCCACCCAATGTGTTGAAGCGCCTCCGCGGACGCATGAACAAACCCTGAGCAGGTCAATCTCGCCATCTGAATCGACCCCGCCCCTTCCGGCCGGCCTGCCCGCCGAGAAAGGCAGACCGGCCGGCTGCAAAGGCCAGTGAAGGTCGGGGAACTTGACTATGCACCGGTGGTGAGCACGACACGGAAACGCGCTTTGCCGCTGATCATGCGATCGTAGGCATCGCTGGCCTTTTCGAGCGGGTAGACCTCGGTCATCGGTTTAACGCCGGTCAGGGCGCTGAAATTGAGCGTGTCTTCGGAATCCATGCCGGTGCCGGCGGGCCAGCCGGCAACGGTGCGCCGACCGAGCAGCAGAGGGAAGGGGTTGATGATGATGGGCCCGTCGTCGGGTACGCCAACGACGATCAGCTTGCCGGCGGGCGCGAGGCCGTCGAGCGCCCATTCAAGCGCCTTGGCACTGGTCAGGGTGGAGAGAATGATGTTGGCGCCGCCCAGCTTTTGCAGTTCCTTGGCGGGGTCCTGAGTGGTGCTGTCGACATAAATGTGGGCGCCCAGTTGTTTCGCCAGCGGGCCCTTGTCCTGTCCTCGCGCGACCGCCACGGTACGATAGCCGCTCTTGGCCGCGTATTGCACGGCCAAGTGGCCCAGGCCGCCGATGCCGAGAATGACGACCGTGTCGCCGGGCCGCGCTCCGCTGTTGCGCAGGGCGTTGAACGTGGTAATGCCGGCGCACAGCAGGGGTGCGGCGTCGACGTTGCCGAGATCTTCAGGGACCAGGGCGATGGCGTTGGCGGGCGCCACCACGTAGTCGGCATAGCCGCCATCGTAGTCGATACCGGGAATTTGCTGGTTTTCGCAAAGGATGAAGTCGCCGCGGCGGCAGGGATGGCAGTAGTTGCAATGGCCGCCGTGCCAGCCGAGACCGACACGCTGACCGACCTTGAACACGGGCACGTCGGGGCCAACGGCGTCGAGGACCCCGGCGATCTCGTGGCCCGGAGCACGAGGATATTGGATGCCGGGCCACATGCCCAGCTTGGTAAGCGAATCGCTGTGGCAAACACCGCAGGCCTGGACACGGATACGAACGTGCCCCGGACCCGGCTCGGGGAATTCGCGTTGGACAACCTTGAAGTCTCCGCCGGCGGCGGACACCTGCACTGCACGGCCAGTCACTGAAGGCATGGGGGAAGTTCTCCTGCGCGTTGGATGAAGGTTCCCGCAAGTGGTTGCCAAAATTTGAAATCCGTCAATCGCGCACAGAGAACCGTGGTTCGCGTCACGGGGTGGGTGGCGCCCGTTTCGCGTCAACCATGAGGCCGCCCGAATAGATCTGCGCCCAGCGCGAATGTCCGGGTTCGCAAAGAAAGTGCACCCGTCGGTTCTCGTCGATTGCGTAGCTGAACCTTCCCTGGCGCATGATGTTTCCGCTCATCCCTCGATCGGGAATCCGGAAATGCAGCTTGCCGCCCTCCTTGAAGACTTCGACCGCGCCTTCGTCGGAGTCGTAAACGCCGGGAATACACGCGAGTTCCGCATCCGGTGGAGGGATATCGCGAAGAACAACATCGGCAATGCCCAGGACCGAACGTGCGACCGCACCCGCCAGCTCTGTCGGTGCGCCCTCAGAATCGGTGTTGATGAGCACGGCGATCGACAACTTATCGTCGGGAAACGTCTCAAGCGCGGTCGTGAATCCTCCGCCGCTTCCCGTAGCGCCGAACACCGGGTGACCCTCCAGCTGGCCGATGCGCGTTCCAAGGCCATAATCGATTCCGGCGCCGTCGGCCAGTGTCGTGGGGCTTCTCATCGCCGCCAGGGAATGCTTTGAAACCACGCGCCCTTTGTTCAGTGCCATCTGCCACTTGAGCAGATCCGACGCCGTCGAACACACGCCGCCGCCCGCAAACGGAAGCTTCCAGTTCATCTTGGCCGCCGGCATCAACTTTCCGTTCACCACCTCCGATCCGGAGGCAAGATTGGGAACCGGGGTGCTTCCATCGCAAAGGCTCGAGGATT
>DASXGD010000099.1:0-8011 GCA_036489245.1 Occallatibacter sp.
CCGCGGCCACGAATACGGCGCCGTAACCGGGCGTCCGCGACGCTGCGGATGGCTCGATATTCCCCTGCTGCGCTATTCCAACCAGGTGAACGGCGCCGAATGGCTCGTGATCACGAAGCTGGACGTGCTCGACGAGCTCGACGAAATCCCCGTGTGCATCGGCTATGAAATCGACGGCAAGGTGACCGACGAGATTCCCGCTGACGTGCATGGGCTGGAGATGATCAAGCCGCGCTACACCACCCTAAGGGGCTGGCGCCAGCCCACCGACGGCATTACCGATTTCGACCGGCTGCCCAGGGAGGCGCAGGAATACCTGCATTTCCAGGAAAGGGAGAGTGGAGCCCGGATCGGCATGGTATCCACGGGACCGGACCGGGAACAGACCATGGTATTGCCCGAGTTTACCGACGCGCTGGCTGAGTTTCGCGGCTAAAACGGTGCCTGATTTCGAGAAGCCCTGAGGGCTCGCCCAGGAAGGAACCCCATGATCAGCTTTACGGTTCGCATGAAGTTTTCCCCGGATGACCGCTCCGAGATCGCCGAAATCCTGCGCGCTCTGACCCTGGCGTCCCGCCAGGAACCCGGCTGCGTTAGCTATGTCCCTCATTACGTCGATGGAGACCGCGATACCGTCCTGATCTATGAACAGTATCGCGATGTGGCGGCCGCCGAAGCCCACCGCCAGTCGGCCCATTTCAAGCAGTACGCCGTGGGCGGACTCTACCAGAGGATGCGGGACCGAATCCGGGAAGACCTGGAGGCCCTGGTCTAGGGGACCTGGCCCGGCTCTCGTTTCGAGGCCCTGGCCGTCCAACCTGCCGGATTGCTCAAAACCGATTCGCATGGGAGCCTTCGAGAGCCTGCATTTTATGAAGCGCAAATGAAGGTCTGGGCTTCCCCACTAGATGCAATTGACCCCGATACGGTTTCGGGAATACCATCCGTTACACGATTATGGCGCAGCCCTCCGCAATATTTACCGGGCGCTTGAGCAGCGTCGCGGCGCTTCTCATAGTGTTTGCGTTCTCCGCCAGCGCCGCTCAGTCGTCGCCCGGAATGCCTCGCGGGCAGCGTCACGAGGTTCGCCACGAAATCGACCAGCTCGAGGACACGTGGCGGGACGCCATCATCCACCGCAACAGCTCGGCGATGGACAACCTGCTGGCCGATGACTATATCGCGATCACCTCCAATGGAACGCTCCAATCCAAGGATCAAACCCTCGCCATCCTGCGTGCAGGAACGCTGCGTTTCGCGTCCATCGAGTTCTCTGATCGCAAGGTCCGCTTTTATGGCCAGACCGCACTCGTAACCTCGCGCGCCGAGGTCAGCGGAACCACGCCCGAGGGTGATATTTCCGGCAGCTACCGGTACACGCGCGTTTATGTGAAGGACGACCACGGCGCGTGGAAGATCGTAAGCTTCGAGGCCAGCCGCATCCGCAACTCAGAGGAACACAAGTAACCTCCCCGGACCGCGTCCGGGCAGCCTCGAAGGCGCCCGTCGGGTTGCCATCCAACCGGATTCGAGCTCATTCCCGATTCGGCCCTCCGGCTCAGTCTGGTCCCTCCCTGGCCGATTCCCTTCAATGCTTTGCAGAAAATAACCGCGTTCTGTCCGACAATCGAATGGTCGAGTGGCAGCAGGGGGCGCGACTCGCGACCACCCGGAAGTAACGGCCATGACATGACCGGAGCGGTATGACCAGAGCGCGGGCACTGACCCTAACCTCTGAACCAATTGGAGTTACATCGGGTTGGTACCCAGGGATGAAGTTTGCCTGGCAACGTAGAGCCGCCGGTGAATTGCATCCTATACTGCGCAAGAATACAAACCAATCCGCATGCCGGAATCTCGTTTTTGATCACGAGTTTCCGCCATGCGGAGAAGTGCGTTTTCCTTCCCGGCAGGTCACACGAAGAACTGGAACCTTTGGGGAAGACTCTGCCCATTCCTGAACCCGCAGATACTTTGCGACCGACGGATTGGGCCGGAAACGCCCGGCCTGGTGAAAAGCGGCCGGAGCGATGAGGAATTGCCTTGGAAAACGAACACGTCACAAAACTGAGATTCTTTTCTCTGATGTTCCTGGTTCCGGGACTGATCGGGCTAATGATCTCCGCGACACTCTCGGGCTACTACATGAATACGCTGCCCAGGTATCCCGACCCCCAGAACCTGCGCATGACACCCCGCAACATCAATGGCTACACGGTCTACCAGACAGACGACGAAGACCGGAGGCTGGGTCGCACCGAATACGGGTCGATGGGCATTTTCCTCATCGGCCTTGCGATGGCCCTGGTGCACTTCCAGAGGTCGGGGCTTGCGCGCGCGATTGAGTCCGAAGCCGACGACTTTGCCGGGGAAGAGAGTTAGGCGGCTTGTCCGCCTGGTCCGGGACCCGCGCCGGCGTCCTCTACAATAAGCGGATGCCCGAACTGCCCGAGGTGGAAACCATTGCACGCGGCGTCCATGCCCGGGTACGGGGCGACCGTATTCTCGAGGTGTGGTTCGGTTCCCATCGCGAGCCCTTCAAAACTTCCGCAGCAAGACAGGCTCGCGGCCTTGAGGGACGCGCCATCCTCACTGTCCGCCGCAGCGGAAAACATATCGTCTTGGACCTTTCCGGCCCTGCGGGCGGCGGAGATCCGGACCAGCGATCTGGCCCGGCGAACGCCCAATGGATCGTTCATCTTGGCATGACCGGTCGCCTGCTGGTGACTGCGCCGGATGCACCGGTCGCCCCGCACACGCATGCGCGCCTGACTCTTACCGGCGGCCGCCAACTGCGCTTCGTCGACCCGCGCCGCTTCGGACGGCTCGAATTCCGGGACCTCGCTCGCGGAGAGGGATTCGCGAGACCGGGAGCGGAACCCCTGACCATCGAAAAGGTTGATTTCGCAAAGCTCTTTCGCGGACGCCGTCTGGCCATCAAGGCCGCTCTCCTCAACCAGAGGCTGCTCTCCGGCGTGGGCAATATTTACGCGGACGAAAGCTTGTTCCGTGCCGGAATCCGGCCGCGAAAAGCAGCGGGACGGTTGACAGCCGCCGAGTTGGAACGGCTCCGCCTGGCACTGCGGGAAGTGTTGCTGCATGCCATTCAGCTGGGAGGGTCGTCGGTTTCAGACTATGTAGGCGCCGATGGCGAACGGGGATTCTTCCAACTGGAACATTGCGTGTACCAGCGCGGCGGCGAACCGTGCCTCAACTGCGGAACGCTGATCCGGCGGATCGTGGTTGGGGGCCGCAGTACGCACTATTGCCCCCACTGCCAGAAGTAGAACTATGATTTTTGGAAGGATGGCGCGGATTTAGCTCCCAGAATTGATATGGCTGGCGCCGTTGGTTAGGGGCAAGTTCTTTATGATCAATCACAAGGAGAACGGCACCCCAATTGCTATATTGAAGGTGCCAGTGATGTAACAGGCTGACAGGACCTAGAGTTCGGATCAGCCCAGAAAACGCAGAACCCGGCAAGAGCCAGCGACAATGAAGCGACAGGCCGGCTGGGTGACTGCAGAAGGACCGGCGATGTTGTGCCGGCCATTGTTTCGGGAGGCCAGTGACTTAAGCGAGAGGTCGAGGCGCCACTCCACGGGGGAGTGGCGCTTCGGCTTTTGGGCCAATTTTTCGCAGCGATTTCCGTCCTCTCGTTCTTTTGGACGGAGGTACCCAAAAGGCGACTTGCCACGGTAGCCCTCTCGCTGTAGTATCAAACTTGCCTATCAAGCGGCTGACGCGAGCCTCCAGATTCCGGGCAGAGCGAGCTCGCCGCTGAACCAGGAAACTTCGCCACATAGTTCTGATTTGCAGCGCAGACGGCGAATTCTCCCCGTTTGGAAAGGCATCACCAGAGGGAATGATGGACGGCCGATCGAAGCGTCTGGCCGGCTTGAGCCCTTTGAGAGAATCCTGAATGCTGGGGATCTTAGGCGGCCAGGGTGCTTTCGCCGCGGCGAGAGTGCGGTGAGGCCGAGCAAGAGGTTGGTTGGCGCCATTATTTCAGTCGGAGAGTTCCGGCACACGACAAGGGCGCCCGGATGAGGATGGCAATTGCCTCGCAATACCGTTCATAACGCGTCAAAAGGCCCCCGACAAACCGAGGTTATGGAACTATTGGGATACGATCCCGGCTTCTTGCGTTCTGCCCACGCATCCGCGAACACCTCGGAGGCGAGGGAGCGAGTTTCTGATCCGGATCAAGGGCCCTGACTGCAGATCAGCTTTCCCCGAAATCGGCTGACCTGAAATAGCTATGCATCCAACAATAAAGTGCCAGGAAGTGCACGCATGACAACAGAATCGACCCAGCCCCAACCCGAACTGGGGCCCAGCCCGGCCAATGGCCAGGGCCAGTCACAGGGGCATCGGCGCCGCCGGCGCCGCCGCAAGAATAAATCCAGCCGCCAAGGCGCTGCCCCGGGACAAGTCGCGCAGTTGCAGCAGCAGCCTCAGCCCGCGACCCCGGCCCCTCAAGCCCAGGCACCGCCTCCCAAGCCACAAGGCCCCCCGCGCCAGAACCAGGCCCGGAAGAAAAAGAAGTTCTTCACGAAGGGTTCAGCTCCGCAGCAGCCGGGCAATAGTGTCTCCGGTATGTCGCAGGGAAAGCGCAAGGGCAAGCAGCGCGGTCCCCGCGAGTTTGTCGGGCCGATGGATCACAGCTACCGGGCGGTGAATGGAAACGTGGCGGATGGTCCTGCCTCGACGATCCAGATCAGCAACGGCCATGGCAGCTACCATCCTGAACTGTACCAGGCTCCCGCATCCGCGGCTCCGATTCGCCACGACGCTCCCACGCGGATCTTCTGCTTCATCGACGACCTCTTCTTCCAGGCCAAGATCCAGGAAACCGCACGCAAACTCGGGGTCAAGGTGGAATTCGTGAAGGGCGGCGACAAGGAAGGGGTCGCACGCATCACCGACGTCGCGGAAGCCGACCGGCCCAGGCTGCTGGTGTTTGACCTCAACAACGCCAACGCCAAGCCCATGACCCTTATTCCCAAATTCAAGGCGAAGCTCAAGAAAGCTACATCCATCGTGGGCTTTCTTTCCCACCTGCAGGGCGATCTGAAGATCAAGGCTACCGAAGTCGGATGTGACACGGTCATGCCGCGTTCGGCCTTCTCGCAGAGCCTGCCCAACCTGCTCCGCCGCTACGGGCTGGAGGAGGAAGAGGAATACGTTCCACAGCCGATGTAAGAGGCAGGGAACAGGGATAAGGGAACAGGGAATAGAAGGGGCGCGCCACTTGGCGCGCCACTTCTGTTGGTCAAACTTGGATCGTGCCACGTCTTGATTGAGCCTGTTCCCTGTTCCCTATTCCCTGTTCCCTGCCTTTTTCATCCCGGCGGCCAGTGCATCGCCCTTCCCCCCAGGACGTGCAGATGCAGATGGTCCACAGTTTGGCCGCCTTCCTTGCCGGTGCTGATCACGACCCTGTATCCGTTCGTAAGCACGTTGCTGCGCGCAATCTCGGCGGCGGCCCACAGCAAGTGCCCCAGCAGCGCCGTGTCGCCCGCCTCTGCCGTAGCAAGGGAAGCAATATGCTTGCGGGGAATCACAAGCACATGCACCGGCGCCTTGGGATCGATGTCCTGGAACGCGTAGCAGTGCTCATCCTGATACACGGCCTTCGAGGGAATGCTTCCTTCGACGATTTTGCAGAAGAGGCAGCTCATAACGGCAACAGTGTACAGGACGGGCTTTATGCGATGGGTACTTCCGATTTTCTAGCGACGACAATGGGTTGATAGAATCCGCTTTCGTCCGGCATCAGCCATCGAATTCTTTCGAGGCCGGCAGAGGCAAGCGCACGCGAAAGCTCACCGCGCTGCAAACAGCGATATTCCGAAACAAAGTGATGTGTTTCCCAATGCCCATCGGTCTGGTGGGTGATGTACATGTGAAGTGCGTACCGCTCCCCGTCAATCCAGTCCCATACCTGGTGCACAATCCGTCGCTCTCCAGCTTCGCCGTAGAATGAAGGACCCTGCACGGTCGGACGCTCCCGCATCAACGCGTCATAGTCACGCGTGCTGGCCAGGAAAATGCCTCCCGGCCTGAGTTTCGTGCTCACCGCGCACACCGCATCCTTGAGCCCTTCCGGCGCCAGGTGCGGAAGAGCATTGTCCAGTGCAAGCACGACATCGAAATCGCGTTCCTCGATCTCCGCCAGCGAAGTCATGTCCGAAACGAGAAAAGAAATGTGCAGGCCGCGGCCGGCCGCCTCGCGCCTCGCCCGTTCCACTGCTGCCACGCTCAGGTCCGACCCAACGACCTGGTGTCCGCGACGCGCCAGACCGATCGCTTGCGTCCCAATCCCGCAGGCGCAGTCGAGAATCTTCCGCTCACCGGCTCCGAGCTGCGCTTCAAGCAGAGAATTGAGAATCGCCCCCTGCCGTTCGATCGACTTGTCCCAGTCTTCAAAGATGAGGTGGTAGTAAGGAGCAAGCGAGTCGTAGAAGTCAAGGATCGAGTCGTTCATTCGACGCCTCGCTCTTCAACTCGTGTGATCGAGCAAAATCTTCCATCCCTGCGGCCCCTTGCGCCATACCAGGGAGAAAATGCCGTCATCCTTCTTCGCTTCACCCTTCTGGGTGCGCTCCAGGTGGAACCGGCCTGTCACTACCGCGAACTCCGCCTTCCCGCACGAACCGGCCAACATGCGCACTTCGAGATCGTTGAACGTCAGCGTCCCCATCTGCTCACGCGTGGTATAGCTCTTCTGGTATCGCTCCAGAATCCGTTCATACCCCTTGCCGATGTTGGTTCCAATGAACGTCGTCTCCGGCGAATGTTCATAGGTTTGCATGAACGCGGGAACATCCCCACGATTCCACGCCTCAACCTGGGCGTAGAGGGCCGCGCGAATGCTGGCTTCGTCGCCTTCCTGTGCCCAGGATCCCGCGCCCGCCCATACCGCCACGAGGCACATCCCTACAAGAATCCGTCTCATCCCAGCCTCCAAAGATCCGACAATGCGTTCAGCTTACAATGACAGCATGTCCGCCGCCGCGTCTTCCCCCTTTCGCATCGTCCACACGGTCTGCTCGCACGACTGCCCCGACTCGTGCGCCGTGCTGGTAACGGTGGACGAACAAGGGCGCGCCATCAAGGTGGCAGGCGACCCTGCACATCCCGTGACCCAGGGCTTCCTCTGCGGCAAAGTTGCCAAATACCTCGACCGGGTCTACTCACCCGAGCGCATTCTTTATCCCCTCAAGCGCAAGCCCCGCGTCCCCAAAGGGCCGCTGCCCCGAGGGCGGGAGCACGAAGCCTATGAGCGCGTGACCTGGGACGAAGCTCTCGACGCCATTGCCGCGCGGCTCGGGGAGATCAGCGACCGCTACGGTTCCGAATCCATTCTGCCCTACAGCTACGCCGGCACGATTGGCGTGCTCGGCTACGGATCGATGGACCGACGCTTCTTCCATCGCCTAGGCGCCAGCCAGTTGGACCGCACCATTTGCGCTGAGGCCGGCGGCGTTGCCTGGAACCTCGTCTACGGCAAGAAACTGGGCACGCCTACCGAGGACTTCCGTCTGTCGAAACTGATCATTGCGTGGGGCGGCAACATTCACGGCAACAACATTCACCTCTGGCCCATGGTGGAGCAGGCCCGCCGCAACGGCGCGCGCCTGATCGTCATCGACCCCTATAAGACCCGGACCGCCGCCCTGGCCGACTGGCACATTCCCATCCGTCCCGGCACGGATGTAGCTCTGGCCCTCGGAATGATGCACGTGATCGTGCGCGACGGCCTCGAAGACCGCGCCTACATCGCGGACATGACGCACGGCTTCGATCGGCTTGCCGAGCGCGTGCGCGAATACACGCCGGACCGCGTCGCCGCATGGACCGGCATGACCGCGGACGGAGTGGAGCAGCTGGCGCGGATGTATGCGACCACAAAGCCCGCAACGATCCGCATGAACTATGGCGTGCAGCGCGTCGAAAACGGCGGCACCGCGGCGCGCGCCATCGCCATGCTGCCGGCGCTCACCGG
>DASXGD010000146.1:0-3793 GCA_036489245.1 Occallatibacter sp.
AACCGGGAAAACAAGCCGGAAAAAGAATTTCATTCTGTGCGCGATCCCTTGATGGAACATATCTGTTCGGGAAGCTCCTTGCTTATGCTGCTGTGTCGATCGGGGTTTTTCGCATCCCCACGCTACTGCTGGAAACTAATACTCGCAGTAGTAGGAAGTCAGAACCGTGCTGGGGCTGTATTGTGCAGGCAGCGGGCCAAATGAATCCACGCGCTGCGCCGCACGCAGGCAGGACCGGTCGAGCGTTGGGCTGCCGCTGCTTCGATCCTCTTGAACATTGCTCACCGTGCCGTCCTTGTGGATGACGAATGTGATGAAGGTTCGCGTGCCTTTGGGGGTTCGCGGATCGACCTCTCCCTTGTTCCAGTTGGACGCCATCTTGCGCTGGATGTTGCTGATGTAGTACGCAAACCGGGTTCCGAAATCGCCCTCGTTCACAGTCACCGGTCCCGCAATCGTGGTCTGGCCCGTGACCGCGCGCGGTATTGAGCTGCCGGACTGTTCGCCGTATTGGGCCCGGTTCTCCTGCTTGGGCGGAGGCTGCTTGAGCTGACTTTTCGGCGCCGGCTGTGGCTTCACCTTGGCGTTCTTTCCCGGAATCGGGATCGCCTTCAGGTCAATGTTCGGCGTTTGAACCTTCGGCTGGGGAATTTCCGGAGCCGGGCTGGGCTTGTCCGTCGCCAGCACATTCTCGTTTTGCGGCTGGTCCGAGGGCAGGGGCAACGCGCTGCTGACGACAGTCACGCGAATCGCTCCTCCCGCGGCGGCGCCGCCCCACACGTTGGAGTGAAAGAATCCACCGAGCACGTAATAAAGCATGATGGCCAGGCCCAGCGCTGCATGGAGCACGAATGAACCGGTGGCCGGAGCAAACACCGGTTCTCCCGTCAGCTCCTGCTCCAATCGTTCCTCGCCTTCAAACAAACTGCTCATGCTCTTACTCGGAAACTAGTCCCTTGTCCCTGGTCCCAGCATTTCTCACTTCTTCTTCGTATCCAGCGGCTGGGTCACGATCGAGATATTTGTGATCCCCGCCTGTTTCACTGCGTCCATCACGCTGGCAAAGGCTCCGAAGGGCACCCGTTCATCCGCGCGCAGATAGATCACCTGTTTCGATGGATCGGTATTTCCCTGGTGCAGCTTCTGGGGCAACTCGTGAATGTTGACCGGGGTATCGCCGAGAAATAACCCCGAATCGCGGTCGATGGTCAGCACCAGGCGCTGTTCGGTGATCTCCCGCACCGTGCGCGTCTTCGGAATGGCCACTTCGATGCCCGACTGCAGCACCGGCGCTGAGATCATGAAGATCACCAGCAGCACCAGCACCACATCCACCAGCGGCGTGATATTGATCTCGGCCAGCGAGGTGCGTGTTTGTCCTGTGCTACTTGTAAAAGCCACGTTCAACCTCGTGGGCCACTTCGCGGCCGGGCAATTCTCGGCCTTCAGCCGGCACGCGCTGCGTCGCCGGAGCGCTTGCCGGACGCACCTGGATCTCTTCCAGGGAATTCAGCAATTCGCGGCTGAAGTCGTCGATGGCTGCCGCAAATACCCGGATGCGGGCGGTGAACTGGTTGTAGGCCACCACCGCGGGCACAGCCACAAACAAGCCGGCCGCCGTCGTAATCAGCGCTTCAGAGATACCCGGCGCCACCGCGCGCAGCGTTGCCGCGCCGGCGGTGCCTAAACCGTGAAATGCATCCACGACGCCCATCACCGTTCCGAACAACCCGACAAAGGGGCTGGTTGCGGCGATCGTGGCCAGCCACGTCATCCGCCGCTCGAGGCCGGTCACTGCTTCGCTGCCGGCGGTCTGCGCCGACCGTTCCAGAGGTGTTATGTTGCGGGGTGGTCCCGAGCCGCCTGTCTGCCGCTTGTAGGTCTCGTAGACTTCGTCGAAGACCTGCGCCAGAGGGCTGGCTTTGAAGTCCGGCGTAAGCGCTGCAATCTCCTGCAGCCGCGATGCTTTGCGAAAGGTGCGGATAAACCGCTTGCTTTCCTTTGTGGCCCTGCTGAAGGTGGACATCTTGCCCAGGATCACGGTCCACGAATAGAGGCTGGCAAAGAGCAGAACGACCAGGACTCCCATTGCCACGCCACCAATGTTGCTCAGGATATCCATCAGCGCGCTGGCGCCGTGGGCCAGCGAACCGCTTCCAGCCGTTGCGTCGCTGTCATTCTGCAGTGCAAAGAGGAGCGCAGCAGTAAAAATCGGCATTCACCTCACCTTCAACGGTATCAGATTGTTAGATGCCATCGAAAGCTGTGCACCGCATGCCACTGATAACAAAAAGGGTTCCTTTTTTGCCGTCTTTCACTGGGGGGGAAGCGTTTCTCGGCTTCAGGCGGGTGTCGAGGATTTCTTCCTGGCCGGGCTGCAGAAACAGGACTTTTCCCAGCGTTCCGGAACTCGACGATCGCGTCGAGCGGCTTTCCCGACGCGGCGTCCGCCACCGTTGCTCAGGACTCCGGCTTTGACGCCGAGATGCACGACCCCTTCCTCAAAGGGATGATCCTCCGAAAGGGTTTCCAGCAGACGTAATTTCCGGGATGCCTCTGCCTCATGGGAGGGCAGGGAAGAGAAGCCTCGGTGCGGCGTTCGTGCTATGCTGCGCTCGGAATCCCGCTCCGGACTGGGATTGTGGAAGCAGAGAATGCTGATCGAGCTGCGCGCCGAGAACTATGCCGTCATCGACCATGCCATTGCTGTGTTTGGCCCCGGCCTCAACCTGCTTACCGGTGAAACCGGCGCGGGCAAGTCCATCCTGGTCGACGCACTGGCCCTCCTGATGGGCGGCAAGTCCTCCACCGACGTGGTGCGCCACGGCGCCGACAAAGCGGCCGTTTCCTGCGTCTTTGAGTCCACCCCGGGAGCCGAAGCCATTCTAGAAGAAAACGGCATCGACGCCGAAGGCTCGGAAATCATCCTCCGCCGCGAAATTCTTTCCACCGGCAAGGGCCGCGTCTTTGTGAACAACCAGCCGGCCACCGTTGCCGTTCTCAAGTTGCTTGCGCCGGAGCTGGCGCTTGTCCACGCCCAGACCGAGACGCTGTCCAGCTTCGACCAGGCCCAGCAGCGGATCCTCCTCGACCGCTTCGGCACGCTCTCGACTGAGGCCGTCGGCGCAGCCCACGCGCGCTGGCGCGATGCCGCGCAGAAGCTCGATGAACTTCTCCAGGGCGAGCAGGATCGGCTGCGCATGGTCGACCTCTGGACCTATCAACTCAAGGAGATCGAAGCCGCGCACCTCGAGCCAGGCGAAGACGAGACTCTCGAAACCGAGAAGCGCGTTCTGGGCAACGCCGAGAAGCTCTATACCGCCGCCATGAGCGCGTTCGATCAGCTCTATGAAGGCGGAGCTTCCGCGGAAGTGGCCCTGCGCGCCGCCCTGCGCAACATTGAAGAACTGGCCCGCTACGATGCCCGGTTCACCGAAGCCGCGCAGCAGCTGCAGTCGGTTCGCGCCACGGTCGGCGACCTCGGCGCCAGCATCCGCGATTACGCCGAAGGCATCAATGCTTCTCCCGAGCGCCTCGCTGAAATTGAAGATCGCCTCGCGCTCCTTGATCGCCTCAGACGTAAATACGGCAAGACCGCCGCCGACATCATCGCCTTTGGCGAAGACGTCTCCGGCAAACTGGCAGAAGTGGAAAACCGCGACGAACTCCTCAAGGACCGCCGCGCCGAACTCGACAAGGCTGCTGCTGCGTATCGAGTGGCCGCCGCCGCCGTGAGCGCGGATCGCAAAGCCGCCGCCGAAAGGCTGGCCCGGCTCGCCGAAGCGCAGATCAA
>DASXGD010000244.1:0-1922 GCA_036489245.1 Occallatibacter sp.
GCATCCTATCCCGATGGCATTCTGTCCGGAATAGAGGCGCCGCAGCCGAGCGTCTCATCGCGGAAGGCCGATTGCCAGTTCCCGGTGACGACGAGCTGGGCACAATTAAGAAATTGAGCTCCAGTCAAGAAGGCCCCGGCAAGATTGGCGCCATCGAGCACCGCTTTGAAGAAGTTCGCGCCATCCAGATGGGCACGGGACAGGTTCGCCTGGGATAAGTTCGTTCCCCTCAGATCGGCTTGCCGAAGATCCGCCTGGGAGAGATCGAACCCGCTCAAGTCGAGCCCTCGCAGACCGGCGCGAGACAACTCCGGCGTCTCGTCGTTTTCCGTCCGCCATGCGTTCCATGCTGCGGCGCCGCGGCTGACCATCGCGACATGATCATCGTTCGGCATCTTCTACCCCTGTCAAACCACCAGGCAGCTTCGTTTTGCTGTTGAGGTGGGCCCGTTCAAGCTGAGCCTGCGTCAGGCCTTCGGCACCATCAAGATTGGCATCCGACAGATCCGCGCCGTCGAGCTTTGCCAATCGTAGATAAGCACCGCGCAAATCGGCACCGCGCAGGGAGGCCCTGACCAGGAATGCGGAGCCCAGCCTTGCATCGCGGAGGTCGGCCTCGTCGAGCCGCGCATCGCGCAATCCGGCGCCACGCAGGTTCGCTTTGCGGAGGTTGGCCGCGGCGAGCACGGCGGCATCAAGCTGAGCGCCGCTCATGTCGGCCTCTTGTAGACATGTTCCCCGCAGCAGGGCGTTGGTCATCAATGCGAACTCCATCTCCGCTTTGGCGAGGCGGGTGTCCTCGAGGCTGGCCGAAACGAGGTTGGCCCCGCTCAAACGCGCCCGGGACAGATCCGCTCGATCGAAGCGCGCCTCCTGCAAGATCGCGCCGATCAAATTCACGCTCTGCAGGTTGGCTCCGGTAAAATCAGCGCCTCTGAGCACGGCGCGGTCCATCTTGACCCCACGCAGATTGAGCCCGGAGAAATCTCGCCCCGTCAGGTCTGCCGATGAGAAATTCCCACGGTGGCCTTCGTGATATCCTGAGTCGAGATACAGCTGGTGCGAAGCCAGCATCTGCTCGACCGCGTCGGGGGAGAGCACGCGAACAGGTGTCCTCGCCGAGAAATCGGCGATTCCAGCGAAGGGAGAGCGTGGCCTATCCGAATCCGACATGCAGCGATCTTACTCCGAATTGCAGGACAAGGACGACATGACCGCGCTCGCCCTTGCCGCCTACGGCCTGGGCCGGCCGACCAGTCCAGGGCAGGCTGGTCCCCCGTAGGGGTGAAGATGGTGGACATCTGGAAATGGCGGTTTCCCTCATTTTCCACACCGGTTGGAAATCATTTCCAGCAGCATCACGGGCCCGCCGGTCAACCTTGCGATAACCCCGGATCAGCACTTGGCGCTGGTTGCCAATTCGCTTGACTGGGTCAAGGACGGCGACGCCTGGAAGGGGGTACCCGACAATAAAATCTACGTCATCGACCTGACCGCGTCACCACCCGGACAGATCGGGACATTGGCGCTGGTCCTCATGGGCCGGTCGGCATTTGGCGGATGGTCCAGGGAGGTGCGCCGTGGCGGTGTTGTCGATGAGCAAGCAGGAGTTCAGCCGCCTTGATGTGCTATTGTGGGTTCAGTCGCGTCGTCTGCCTGGCAGTAACGCCTGCGTGCTTATCGACGCCCGTTAATTCGGGCTCCGACCTATTCAGCCCGCCGCAGTGAGTTACCGCGCTCTTGCCCGCCTGCTCCACGGCCCGAGGTTCGCTCATGACTCTCCGCTGGAGGAAAGCGGATTCGAACTGCTGGTCCCACTTCAGAGTAGCACAACCCGGCACCGGCCCGATGTCGCCGACCGCCAGCATCCAAGTTGCATTACTAATCCGTCTTGCCAATTCAATCAGCATCTCTGTCGCAAG
>DASXGD010000316.1:0-6002 GCA_036489245.1 Occallatibacter sp.
CCAGTTCAATGAACTGCTGCTGCAGAGCCTCCTCGGCGGCTTTGTCGCGCTTCTTGTGGGCGCTCTCGTTGCGTATTTCATCAGCAAGCGCATTACCAATCCGGTCGCCGACCTCAGCATTCACCTTACGTCCAGCGCCACCCAGATATCATCGAGCGCCGTGCATCAGCAATCGAATGTGACCACCCTGATGGCCTCAAGTAACCAGATCGCCTCGGCGGCCAAGGAGATATCAGCCACTTCCCAGGAACTGCTGCACGCCATGGTCGAGATCGCGGATGCGGCGGAACGAACCGCCAGTCTTGCCCACAAGGGCCGCCAGGGCCTGAAGGGTATGGAGACATCGATGCAGACTCTGTCGGCAGCGAGCGACGGGATCTCCGCCAAACTGGGAACGATTCGCAGTAAGGCCGCGCGAATCAACTCCGTTGTGACCGCGATTACCAAGGTGGCCGACCAGACCAATCTGCTTTCACTCAATGCCTCGATCGAAGCCGAAAAAGCAGGAGAAGCCGGCGCCGGATTTGCGGTAGTGGCGCGCGAAATCCGCCGTCTCGCGGATCAGTCGGCGATTGCCACTCTCGACATCGAACAGATTGTCGAAGAAATGCAGGAGGCCGTGGCCAGCGGCGTGACGGAGATGCGCGAATTTTCCTCGGCGGTGCAGGGCGGCATCGGCGCCGCGGAGACTATCCAGGGCCAGTTTGGGGAAATCATCGAAGGCGTCGAATCCATCGCGCCGCGTTACGAAACTGTCCAACAGGGAATGCAAAACCAATCCGTGGGCGCAAAGCAGATTTCCGAGGCTATGTGGCAACTCACAGAGACCGCCCGCCAGACCTCCGACTCTGCGAACGACCTGAATGAAGTCAGCCGGCAGTTGCACGAAGCGATCCGTATTCTCAAGGAGCGCATCTTCAAGATCACTACCGTCAATGCCTGATGGACGAGACCTCTCATGGCTACCAGCCTCCGCTTCCGACTGCAGAGTGGCCCACACGCCTTGCCCCTGCGCCGCATCTTCAGCGTGGCAGGCTTTGCGTCCTTGTCGGGCGAGCCCGATGAATATTTCATGGGGTGGCTCACATTTCATGGCCGACAGGCGCCGGTCTTCGATCTCAACCGGGTGATTTGTGAAACGCCCACTCCGGAGGAATTCGGAACTCGCATCATCCTCGTGGAAGCTGGGCCGGATGCTCCCGTGCCCTATGTCGGTCTGCTCGCCGGCGGAGTGACGGACACGTGTCCGGCGGACGATCCCGGAATTAAGCCGCTTGACCTCGACCTCTATCTGCAGATGCTTTCGAACTTCATTCCTGCGCCGCCCGGGCCACAGCCATGAAGAGCCACGACCTTATCGAACCTCTGCTCCTGGAACGAATCGTCCGGCGCCTCGCCGATGCCGCTGGAATCGATCCGGCTTCGCTCGAAGCGGGCCGGATCACCTGGACGATCGAACGACGGTGTCGCCATCTCGGGCTAACAGGCGCATCGGCCTATCTGAACCACATGGAGTCCTCGCCGGCGGAATTGGAATGCCTGATTGATGCCCTGGTCATCCAGGAAACCCGCTTCTTTCGCGACCCGGCGGTCTTCGATCACCTCCGCATCTGGGCCCAGGACATGGCGGCGAGTCACTCCGGCCCGCTGCGCATTTTGTCGGCGCCCTGCAGCACGGGCCAGGAGGCATATTCACTGGCCGCAATGCTGTCGTGCGCCGGTATTCCGTCACAAGATTTCAGCATCGATGCTTTCGACATATCGCACACGGCGCTCGCCGTGGCTCGACGCGGCGTCTATCCTGCTGGAACTCTCGAGCACGTGCCGGAAGATCTTCGCGCGGCTTGCGGGACACTGCGAAAGCAGCATTGGCACATGCGCGACGAACTGCGCACCTGTCTACGATTCGACCGGCGGAACCTGGCGGACTCAGCTGCTCTCGGCGATGAACAGCGATATCATCTGATTCTCTGCCGTAATCTCTTCATCTATCTCCACCCGCAGGCGCGCGCCATTCTTGCCGAATCGCTCAGCAGGACTCTTCTGCCCGGAGGCCGCCTGATCGTGGGCGCGGGCGACCGTGTGGCGGAATTGAATGCGCGATTCAAGCCGTTGAACCCCGCAGCCAGTTTCGGATTCACGCACAAGCCAGCCGTTACTCCACGCACACCGGCAGCGCCGCTGCAGCCTGTAAAAGCGGGCGTTCCGCGGTTTATCGTGCCGCTTCCCAAGCCGGAGGGGCAACCAGCCCCGGCGACTGCCGTCGAGTTCTACCGTCGAGCGGTCGAATATAAAGAGCGGGGCAATGTGCGCCAGGCCGAACGCCGCTGCCGCCAGGCTCTCTACCTGGCGCCCGGCTACTTGCCGGCCCTGGAACTGCTCGAGACACTTTGGCACATGCATCCCAACGCGCGCCTCAGGCGGGCTCTCAAGGCACGCATCCAGCGCGTCCGGACCGAAAGCGAAATGCTTCTCGGTACGCCACACCAGGCCGAAGGGGAACCTGCATGACCAATCCCAGTCGAGTCAGTTTGTTTGACCGTCCCATTCCGCCCGCATATCGCGATGAGCTCCAGGTCCTGATGGCCTCCGAGCCTCCGCGGCCCACTCCGCGCGCTGGGTCCATACTTCTCTTCCAACTGGGGCAGCTGCGGCTGGCATTACCTGCGAAGGTCGCTGCGGCGGTTTCTCCCGTCCTGCACATCGCTCGAATCCCGCATCGCAGCGGAACCGCGTTGCTCGGCCTGGTCGCATTTCGCGGCGAGATTCTGCCGTGCTTTTCCCTGGCTCGCCTGCTCGACGTTGCGTCCACCGCCACGGGCGCGGCGCGCATGCTTATTTTGCAGGAGTCATCCGGCCGCCTTTGGGCTGTCCCCATCGATGCGGTCCTGGGCATCCGCGTGATCTCCGAACAGCTCTCGCACCACCCCGCGCCGCTGGCGCCTCATTGGATCAGCGGAACCTTCGACGATGACACCGGCGCCGTCTACTTGCTGGACAGTGACAACCTTTTCCGCCAGATCACTCTGGCAACGGCTTGAATGCATGAGCAGCGGTCTTGAAGATTCCTCGCTCTTCGATCTCTTCCGTTTGGAGGCAGAGGAGCAGGTGCGCGTGCTGCAGGCCGGCCTGATTCAGCTCGAAGCTGGCGCGGCATCGGCCGCCTCGCTTGAAGCCTTGATGCGTGCATCGCATTCGCTCAAGGGCGCGGCGCGCATCGTCGGCCTCGATCTCATCGTGCGCCTGACGCACACCATGGAAGACCGTCTCGTCGCGGCACAGGGCGGCCGTGCGCTCGATTCATCGGAAATTGACAGGATGCTCAAGGCGACCGATTGGCTCGCGGAGCTCCAGGCCGTGTCCGAAGCGAACATCGCTCCCTGGATGGCTTCGAATGCGGCGGCAATCGACGCGTGCGCGGATGGTTTTCATGAGGCGCCGTCCGGCGCAGAAGAGGAATCCCCGTCTGCCGACCCCGCAAACGCGCAAACCGCGGAACTTCCCGAACCCATCGCAACCGGAAATCAAGACCCGCCTAGGACGAGGCCGAACCCGCAGCCCAGGCAACTGCCGCCCGCAGCGCCGCCGTCCACGTCGGTGGGGAACCACGAAGATGGGCAATCCGACCACGACATCTTCTCGCAGCGGGCCACACAGGAACGCGCTGCGCGCGACCGCACCGTGCGTCTTACCGCCGATCGGTTCGACAGTCTACTTTCGTTCTCCGCTGAAGCGCTGGTGTCCGCGCGGCAAATCGCCACATGGGGAGATCTGCTCGACCGCAATCACCGCGCCATCGGCAAGGCGCTGCAGATGCTCGAAGACGCAGCGGAATCGCCGCATGCCCACTCCGCGATTCGCGGCGAGCTGGAGCGGCAGGTCGCGGTTCTGGCCACGCAGATCGCCGATCTCGACCAGTTCTCTCGCGCCAATGAGTTCGCCGCGGAGCGCATGTATCGCGCTGTGCTCGGAGGAAGACTGCGGCCCTTCCATGAAGGGATCACCGGCGTACCGCGATTGGTGCGCGACACCGCGCGCGAACTCGGAAAGTCGGTCAAGCTGGAAATCCAGGGCGAAAAGACGCTCGTCGACCGCGACATCCTCGACCGTCTCGAAGCTCCCATTTCGCATCTCGTCACCAACTCCCTCGATCACGGCATCGAACCCCCCGCCCAGCGTGTGGCCAAAGGTAAACCCGCGGAGGCCCATCTCCGGATTCAGGCCGGGCATGAGAATGGCCGCCTCGTCATTACCGTGCGCGACGACGGCGGGGGCATTGATCCGGAGCAGATCCGTGCACGAGTCATGCGTCGCAACCTTGCCCCTGCCGAAACCATTCCCGGCCTCTCCGAATCCGAGTTGCTGGAATTTATCTTCCTGCCCGGGTTCAGCACCAGGGATACGACATCCCTCCTCTCCGGGCGCGGCGTCGGCCTCAACGTGGTCCAATCCACAGTGCAGGAAGCCGGCGGCGCGGTGATGGTAACCAGCAGCCTCGGGACTGGCACGGTCTTTCGCCTCACGCTGCCCATCACTCGCTCGGTCATCCGCGTCATCCGCGCCCTGGCAGACGGCGAGCTGTTCAGCGTCCCCATGGTGCGCATCGACCACGTAGCTCATCTCGAGCCGGAAGGCGATTCGGAAAAGCTGGAGGTTCGGTGGAACGAACGCGCCCATCCGGTGATTGTCCTCGCGTCGATGCTTGGCCTCGCCGATAAGCCGCTTCCGAAGGGGCCGGTTCCACTGCTCTTCTCCGGCGGCTTTGCTTTCGCCGTGGATAAATTCGTCGATCAGGTCGAACTCTCGGTGCGCCGGCTCGATCCGCGTTTGGGAAAAATCCCCGGCGTGAGTGCGGCGTCGCTCGACGAAAACGGATTCCCGCTTTTGATTTTGGATATGGACGACCTCATTCAGACCGCCGCGGGCGGACCTTCGTCCACGGCCATGTCCGCGCCCGACGACTCGCTCGCTCCGCATATTCTGGTCGTAGATGACTCGCACACGGTCCGTGAAATGGAGCGCCGTCTCCTGGTTCACTCCGGCTACGCGGTCAGCACCGCGCAGGATGGCCAGGAGGCATGGAACCTGCTCCGCTTGAAGGAATATGACCTGCTGATCAGCGATGTGGACATGCCCCAGATGAACGGCATCGAACTCGTCACCCGGGTTCGGGCCAATCCGCGGCTGGCGCGTTTGCCGGTGATTATCCTCTCCTACAAGGATCGCGAGGAAGACCGCCGGCGCGGGCTGGAGGCCGGAGCTGACTTTTACCTGACCAAGGGATCGTTCGACAACGGGACCTTCCTGCGGGCTGTGGTCGATCTCGTGGGAGATGGCCATCCTGTGCCCTCCGGAGATGGAATATGAACGTCGCCATTGTGAACGACTCGAAGATGGCGGCGGAGATTCTCAGGCGGATCCTCGCCGGATTGCCCGGCTTCACGCTCGCCTGGACTGCGTATTCCGGCGAAGAGGCGCTGCGGCTCTGCACCGAGTTCCCGCCCGATATCATTCTGATGGACCTCATCATGCCCGGCATCGATGGCGCGGAGACCACGCGGCGCATCATGCAAACCAGGCCGTGCGTCATACTCATCGTTACCGCCACCACCATCGGAAACCGCGACAAAGTGTTCGAGGCGATGGGATACGGCGCCCTCGACGCAGTCAATACTCCGGTTCTTGGAACCGGCAATCATCTGGACGGCGCCCAGCCGCTGATCCAGAAACTGCATACGGTTTCGCGTCTTGTTGTGGGTCGGGTCGCCAGGTCAAAGCCCGGTTCCGTTGACACAGAGCCCACGGCCGCGGACACCTCCTCTTTTCCGGTGGTCGCCATCGGTGCTTCCACCGGCGGCCCGCAGGCGCTGGCAGAAGTTCTCTCCCGCCTCCCCGCCCATTTCCCGGCCATCGTGCTGGTCGTCCAGCATGTGGATGAGCAATTCACGCCGGGGCTGGCCGCATGGTTACAGCATCATTCGAGGATTCCTGTCTCCATTGCC
>DASXGD010000331.1:0-20026 GCA_036489245.1 Occallatibacter sp.
TACGGCCATGCGCGACCTCGAAGCCGGCATCACCTACATCAACGCGCCCACCATTGGCGCTGAAGTGCACTTGCCGTTTGGCGGAGTGAAGCACACCGGCAACGGCCATCGCGAAGGATCGGAAGCGATCGACTTCTTCACGACGTGGAAAGCAGTGTACGTGGATTACTCCGATACGCTGCAGCGCGCACAGATTGACAATGCGGAGTGACCGCTCTGGGGCAATGCAAAAGGCGCCGGTAATTGGTTGTTGCGGATTGAGGGAGCCGTGTACTTTGTCCTGATTGCGTTACTAGAGCTGGTAATCTTCCGAAACTCGGTTGGGCACTATCGAAGCGCTTCTTTTATCGCGGCCCGGGTCGGGCTGTCGGTTTCACAATTGCGATTTGGGGTTCTTCGATCGCAGCCTTTACCGCAGTACTGGTTTGGTGGATGCATCCGAAACTCTGGGTCGAGATTTTGTTTGGGTGGGTCCTTGGAGCATACCTGGCAATCCCGAACTATGGTTTGTTCAGGCCAGAATCAATCCCGATTCCCAATGCCGAACGACACAGATTCATTTCAACTCGTTCCTTGGTGAGTTATCTCTTCATAGCTTTTTGGCTTGCCCTTTTCATACACCTTACCAACCTCGCGAAACCGCGGTAGAATCCTGCGTCGAGCCTCGGAAACCCCAACTCGCGACACAACCCCTGGAATCGCAGTAGAATCTCGCCATGGAACACTCCTACGAGGAAGTCCATCAACTCGCGCACGCCCTCCCGGAAGAAGAGCGCGTCCGGCTCGCAAATTCCTTGTACGACAGCGTTGGTATGGCTGAGGATCAGGAGGGCGAGGCGGAAGTATCAGCCGCCTGGGACGCCGAGATCAGGCGCCGCCTTGACGAAATCGACTCGGGGGCTGCCGAAATGATTTCTGAGGAGGAGTTCTTTGCCCGCATGGATGCGCGCATCAAGGCCAAGCAGAGGGAATGAGACCCGTCCGGATCCACACTGAGGCCGATGCCGAGGCGGACGCGGCGTTTAGTCGTTATTGGTACGAGAGTCAGTCGGCTGCTCTGGGGTTCGATAAAGAGCTCAGAATCGCCATCCAGACGCTGCGGCGAAATCCAGGAATGGGTGCACCATACATGCATGGAACGCGCAGAATGTTGCTCAATCGCTATCCTTATTTCGTTGTTTTCCGTGAACTGCCGCGCAAAATCCAGATCGTTGCAATCGCGCACGCGAAGCGCCGTCCCGGCTATTGGGCCAACCGCCTGAAGCAGTAGCAAAGGGCAGGCCGCAGCCCCCTCCCGCCTCGACTAATTCGGCCTCTCCTTCAGTGTTCTCCGCCACACCCGCCCTCCCACCCCGCTGTGACATACTTCTACGGGACCTCGCGCAGCCGAATCCGGTGGCGAATTAGAGAGTCTGAGCTTACATGGAGGAAATCCCTGTATGACTTATGTCCCCAACCCGCAGCGCTACGACAACGCCAACTTTCGCCGCTGCGGCCGCTCCGGCCTTGTCCTGCCTGCAATCACTCTTGGCCTGTGGCAGAACTTTGGCGGCGCCGATGTCTTCGAGACCGGCCGCGCCATGATCCGTCGCGCCTTCGACCGCGGCGTTACGCACTTCGACCTCGCCAACAACTATGGTCCGCCGTATGGTTCAGCCGAAGAAAACTTTGGCGCGATTCTGCGCAAGGATTTTGCCGGCCTGCGCAATGAACTGATCATTTCCACCAAGGCCGGCTGGGATATGTGGCCGGGACCGTATGGCATCGGCGCCTCGCGCAAATACCTGCTCGCGTCGCTTGATGACAGCCTGAAGCGCATGGGCCTCGAGTATGTCGATATCTTTTATGCGCATCGGCCATGGGCCAACGCGCCGCTCGAAGAAACTATGAGCGCGCTGGTCACAGCCGTGCATCAGGGCAAGGCGCTCTATGTGGGCATCTCCTCTTACAGCCCGGAGCGCACCCGCGCCGCGGCCGAAATCCTCAAAGCCATGGGCGTACCGCTGCTCATTCACCAGCCTTCCTACTCGATGCTCAATCGCTGGATCGAGAAAGGCCTGCTCGATACGCTGGATGAGGCGGGCGCCGGGTGCATCGCGTTTTCCCCCCTGGCGCAGGGATTGTTGACCGGCAAGTATCTCAAGGGCGTGCCGGAAAACTCGCGCGCCACTGCGTCGAACTCTTCGCTGCTCAAGCGATTCCTCAGCGAGGAGAATGTGAAGCGCGCCCGATCGCTTCATGAGATTGCCAGAAAACGCGGACAGTCGCTGGCGCAGATGGCGATTGCATGGGTGCTGCGCGATCCGCGTGTCACGTCGGCGCTGATCGGCGCGCGCAACGTCGAGCAACTCGACGATTCACTGGACGCTCTCAAGAAGCTCGATTTCAGCGAAGCGGAACTGAAGAAGATCGACCGCTACGCGCAGGATGCAGGGATCGATCTGTGGAAGGACGCGCGGGAGAAGATGGATTGAACGCGCCCCGGGCAAGTAATCTTTAGGCACAATCCGCTCTTCCCGCACCGAACGAGACAGGAGCAAGAACGATGATCATCGGGGTTCCCAAAGAGATCAAGGATCACGAAGCGCGCGTGGGGGTCACACCGGCCGGGACAAAGGCACTGACCGAGGCGGGCCACACCGTGCTTGTGGAGACGCATGCCGGGGCGCAGTCCGGATTTCCTGATCACGAATACCAGGACGCGGGCGCCGAGATTGTCGGCGACGCGGGGAACGTGTGGGGCAAGTCGGACACCGTCGTCAAGGTCAAGGAGCCCATCGAGTCGGAGTATGTCTACTTCCGCGAAGGGCTGGTGCTGTTCACTTATCTGCACCTGGCGCCGCTGCCCGATCTGACCGACAAGCTTCTCCACTCCGGGGTAATTGGAATCGCGTATGAGACGGTGCGCGATCGCCAGGGCACGCTGCCTCTGCTGACGCCCATGAGCGAAGTGGCGGGGCGCATGAGCGTACAGGTGGGCGCAGCCTATCTGCAGCGGGAACACGGCGGCCGCGGGATTCTGCTGGGTGGCGTTCCAGGCGTGCCGCCGGCCCACGTCACCATCGTCGGTGGGGGTATCGTGGGCACCAATGCGGCGCGGATCGCCCTCGGCCTGGGCGCCAAGGTCACGCTGGTGGACCTCAACCTGAACCGGCTGCGCGAAATCGACGATATCTTCAACGGACGTGTGTACACGCTGGCTTCGAACAGCTACAACCTGGCTCATTCCACGCACGAGGCAGACCTGGTGATCGGCGCGGTCCTCATACCCGGCGCCACGGCCCCCAAGATCGTTACCCGGGCCATGGTGAGCAAGATGAAGAAAGGCGCCGTGATTGTCGACGTCGCCATTGATCAGGGCGGCTGCGTGGAGACGGCGCGGCCCACCTCTCACTCCGACCCCAGCTACACGGAATATGGCGTGGTGCACTACTGCGTGACCAACATGCCGGGGGCGGTGCCGCATACGTCCACGCTGGGTTTGACCAATGCCACGTTCCCCTACCTGCTGCGCCTGGCGAACCTCGGGGCGCGCGACGCGCTTAAGCAGGATCCCGGGCTGGCCGGCGGGCTGAACACATGGATGGGAAAGCTGACGCATCGCGGCGTGGCGGAGAGCCAGGAACGCGCTTGGACAGCACCGGGCGAAGTGATCAGGTAGGCGCCGGCGACACAGCAGTCGAGTCGAAGGTCCGCAGTCCGTCAGCTCTTGCGTCAATCGCCGGACGGTGGTCGATTGCTCACTGGATCTTTACGGTGTACACAATTCCGAGATGATACTGGCGTTGCTTTTTAACATCTTCGGGCGCCATACCCTTTGCCTTGAGGATGTCGACAATCAGCTTGGGTTCCCAGGAGTCGAGTAGCCTCTTCCCATCTGCATCCAATTCGTCCTTGCGCGGAGTGTGGCGATCTGCAATGAAGATGCACCCATTCGTGTCTTCTTTCTTGTGAAGGTCGATCGTGACCGAGCCCTTCCCCGATCCGCGAAAGCCGTCGTGAACGGCAAGGCCTAGATACATGATGCCGCCGAGGTCGTAATAGTGCGTGTTGCGATAGATCGACACCTTCTTTTTATGCCAGGAGTTGTACACCTTCTCAGCCGTTTTCTCTCGCAGTTCCCCAGGGACCCCCAAGGGCCGTATCAAGCGCGCTGCGCTCAGCAGGTGTCCGCCACTGTCGAATACGGTGATTACATCGTTGACGTCGTACTTTCTCTGGTTTGATTTTCCGTTGGTTCCCTGCCCTGGCGCGGTAATGCGGCCGGCATTCTTGTTTCCATAGGCGTCGGGCAGGAGCCCCTCTCCGCCGCCGTGAATGATAAAGAACTGCAATCCATAGGCCGCCTTATCACTGACCTTTTGCGTCCGCCGCGATCCCAGTTCAATCAACTTCTTGAGGTAGTCTTCGTTCTCCAGGCTGATCTCGCCGCTGCGGCTATAGTCGCCACCGATGATCTGAAGGTCGATCGCGCGTTTCGTGGCTGCTTCTTTGGCTTGGGAGTAGACGCGGCTTCCATCGAATGCCGATTTGTCTCCGCCGCCCGGAAATGGCGTGATCGTGCACTTGGCTCGTATAAAGTTCGTGCATGGCCCGGGGGGAAGGGATTGCGTCAGGCACATCGTTCCCTGATCAATCCACTTGTCTCCCACTCTTGACGTACACATCGGGCCGGGTACCTGACTCCCCATGAAGAACTCCTGCCGGGCATCTCACCTGCATGCATAGGCGTAGTTCTCTAGTGAAACAGGACCCCTTTTCGTTGCAGTTTTGGGGCATATTTTCGTGCCGGGCGAGGGGGGGCACACAATCAGGTGACTTGCACCCATCCGCCACCTCAGTTGTCGAGCATCTGGATCGTTGTGGATGGGCCGAGATCGGCCGGAGGCGCCCACGAACGGAGCACCCACACCACCTTCTTCTTCGGCGTGACTTCAACGGCTTGAATCGGGGCGCCGGCCTTGTCGATGGCGCCGCTCCACTCGTTTACCCACTGCGTTATGAGTGTATTTCCATTCTTCAGGCGCGTGGCGGTTTGCATGTTCTGGAGGTTCAGCTCTGGTGCGTCAGCGGCGGTGAACTCCCATACCGTTTCACCTTTGCGATTCACTTCTCGGGCGTACTTATTGTTGTTTCCGGAAATGAGCACGTTGCCGTTGGCCAGGGGCTCGGCGTCCCACAGTCCAGGCGCATCAACGCTCCATAACTGCTTGCCGGTGATGTCGTACTCGATCACTTTGCCCATATCCATGTGCGCGACCAGCAGGTTGCCCGCCGGCGTTACACGCATGCGCCTGAACTGGGGATGAATGTTTTCCGGATGCGCTACCTGGAGCGTGAACTCGTGCTCGATGGACCCTGTCTTCTTGTTCATCACGATGGCCCTGGCGGGGTTGCCGTTCTGGACAAACACGACACTGTTGTCGCCATAGGGTTGGGCGGTATGAATCTCGGTGTCAGGCGGGGCATCGTGATTCCAGACCACGTTCTGCTGCCGGTCGATCTCGGTGAGGCCATGTTGATGCGCGAAGAGGATATGCCCGTTGGGGAGCAGGACGGCGTCGCTGATCTCGCCCTGGCCGGGGTAGGTGCAGGACCACTCCACCTGGCCTTTGCGGATAATAAACATCCGCTCTTGTTTTGCTTCGCCCGCATAGAAGAAATCGTGGCGGGCCAGGCTTGTGTCCGGAGCCATGGTTCGCGGCGCATCGCTTGCCGGCGCCGAACTGCTCTGGGAGCGCAGCGACGAAGAATGCAGAACGAAACACGTTGCGGCCAACAAAAGAGCCAATGCGTGGCGATTTCTCATGCCTCTCCTCGAACACCACGGAAGTATAGCCGAGGCCTCTTGAAGCCTGAGGTTCCGACCACGAGCTTCGGTCCCTTGATTCCTGCCGGTGGATCGCCAGCCGCACTATAATCGGCCCATGTTCTTTGGTCGAGATCGTCGCCGGCGCGCCGTATTCCTGCTTACCGGCGGGGTGGTGCTGTTCTTCGCGCTGCTCGGCGGCCTGCAGTGGTTCAACACCTCGAGCGTCAGCTTTCTCAATCCGGAAACTTCGGGCGAGACGCTGGCCTTTACCGGGTTGACCGTGGTGTTGTTCCTGCTCCTGATCGTTCTGCTCATGCTGCTGTTGAGGAACATCCTCAAGCTTTATGCCGATGCGGGGAGCAGCGCGCTAGGAGCCCGTTTGCGTACGCGCATGGTCCTGGGAGCCGCATTGATTGCGCTCACGCCGGCGGTGCTGATGTTTCTCTTCAGCTTTCAACTCATGAATAGGTCGATCGACCGTTGGTTTTCGCCCAACACATCGGAGTTGCGCGAAGACTCGACGCGTGTGGTGCAGGAGCTGGCCCAATACGTGGCCAACAATGCGCGCGTGGAGGCCGAGTCAATCGCGGCGTCCGGCGCTCCCGATTCGGATCCGTCTGCCCTGAATAACGTGCTGGGTTCGCATCGCATCACGCTGGCGGGCGGATTCGCTGTGGTGTATGGCAAGGATCTGCACAAAATTGGCGGCTTCGAGGAGCCGGGCGAGACAAACACTTCCTACCTGGTGCCCTGGCTCGATGAAAGCGAGCGTGAACGCGTGATAGCGCTGCGCGGAGACTTTTCCGAGAGCCTGCTGGCTTCGGCGCAACGTACCGACGTGCCCATCCTCGCGGTCGGCGGCAAGGATTACGAGCTTGGGATGTCGGTCACGGGTTCGGGCAAGGTGGTCGTGGTGGCGCTGCCAATGCCGCAGGGCCTCAGTAAAACTGCGATCCGCATTCGCTCCGGGGCCGCATCGTACTGGCAACTGTTTCGCATTCGCAACCGCGTACGATCCAACTTCTTTCTTCTGCTGCTGCTGGTAACGGTGTTCGTGTTTTTCACCAGCGTCTGGCTGGCGATGTTTCTTTCCAAGCAGATTACCCGTCCCGTGTCCGCCCTGGCCGACGCCATGGATGCGATCGCGGCGGGCAAATACGAACAGCGGGTGGAATGGACCACCACCGGCGAAATGGCCGACCTGGTGCGCTCGTTTAACCACATGGCCGCCGATCTCGAGACCAGCCGGCAGTTGGCGGAATCTTCTTCGGCGCAGCTGACCGCGGCCAACCAGGCCATTGAAGAGAGGCGCCGGGAACTCGAAACCATCGTGGAGACAATCCCCAGCGGGGTGGTCACTCTCAACGGTTCAGGATCGGTGCTCCAGGCCAACCACGCTTTCGCGGCGCTGATGGGATTGCGCTTTGATGCTGAGTTGCGAGGGGAAACAATTGAATCGCTGCTGCCGGCCGAGTGCGCGGAGGAGTTCCTCGCCGTGATCCGCCGCGGTCATCGCATGGGCGCGGCTTCCACCGAGATTGAACTGCACATGCGCGGCCGCACCATGCACCTGGGCGTGACCAGCGCCCGCCTCGACCTGACCCGCGGCAAGCAGGGAACTGTCCTGGTGGTCGAGGACACAACCGAACTGCTGCGCGCCCAAAGGCAGCTGGCGTGGAAGGAAGTGGCCCAGCGCGTGGCGCACGAGATCAAGAATCCGCTCACGCCCATCGCTCTTTCGGCCGAACGGATCGGCAAACACCTCGATCGCGGCCAGACGCCCGAATCGACCAGCATCATACGCAAGTGCAGCGAGGTGATCCTCAACTGCGTGGGCACGTTGCGGACCCTGGTGGATCAATTCTCGGCGCTGGCGCAGTTTCCTGCATCGCAGCCGCGCGCCTGCGACATGAATAAAATCGCCGAGGAAGCGTTGGCTCTCTTTGGCGGACGCCTGGGCGGCATCACCGTGAAGCGGGGGCTCGAACCTGGACTTCCGCCGGTGCTGGCCGACCCCGAAGCCATCCGTCGCGCTCTCGCCAACCTGATCGACAATGCCGCCGAGGCCATGCAGGGCAGCCTGCTGCGGGTGCTGGGCATCACCAGTTCTCTCAGTGAGGATGGCTCTTCGGTGGAAGTGGCTGTCTGCGACACGGGCCACGGTCTGACTGACGAAATCCGCGAGCGGCTATTCCTTCCCTTCTATTCCACCAAGCACCGGGGTACCGGGCTCGGCCTGTCCATCGCCGCCAAAATCGTGCAGGAACACGGCGGCTCGATTCGTGCCGAGTCGAACACTCCCAAGGGAGCGTGCTTCATTCTCCGCGTGCCGCTGCTCGAGGCGATCGACCCGGCCGCCCTTCCCGAGGCCGAGAACACTGAGCCGGTAAAGGAAATTCGCTCGTGAACCACATCCTGGTGGTGGACGATGAGTCGGAGATTCGCTCGTCGCTTGAAGAGATTCTGCGCGAGGAGGGATACGGCGTGGCCACCGCGGCTACGGCAGCGGAGGCTCTGCTCCTCATTGAAGACGCGCCCTACGATGTAGTGCTGCTCGATATCTGGCTGCCGGACCGCGATGGGCTGGACGTGCTGGGCGATGTGCGCCGGATGGCCCGCGAACGACGGCCCGAGGTGGTGATTATCAGCGGCCACGGCACGATCGAAACGGCGGTGAAGGCAACCAAGCTCGGCGCCTACGATTTTCTTGAAAAGCCGCTTTCGCTCGATCGCACCCTGATCGTGCTCAAGAACGCGGTCGAAGCGCGCCGCCTTCGGACGGAGAACCTGGAATTCAAGCGGCAGTTCAGCGTGGGCTCGGTATTGACCGGGGACAGCGTCCCGGTGAAGGCGCTCCGCCAGCAGATACGACTGATGGCGCCCACCAACGGGCGGGTGCTGATTTACGGGGAATCGGGCACGGGGAAGGAACTGATCGCGCGCTCCATCCATGCCGAGAGCCTTCGCCGCGACCGCGTCTTCGTGGAACTGAACTGCGCAGCCATTCCCGAAGCGCACATCGAAGCCGAACTGTTCGGCTACCGGCACGGGGCGCAGCCCGGCGGCCCGCCGGAACAGCGCGGCACGCTCGAACGCGCCGATGGGGGAACGCTCTTCCTCGACGAAGTGGGCGACATGAGCCTCAAGACCCAGGCCAAGGTCCTGAGTGCGCTCGACGACCAGTTGTTCACGCCCGTGGGCGGTACCCAGCCGCTGCGCGTCGACGTACGGCTGATCGCATCGACCAACAAGGACCTGGAAGAAGAGATCGCCAAAGGAAATTTTCGTGAGGACCTGTTTTACCGCCTCAACGTGGTGCCGTTCAACGTGCCCCCGCTGCGGGAACGCAAGCAGGACATTCCGCCCCTGGTGCGGGAGTTCCTGGCCGACTTCGGGCGCCAGTACGGGCGGCCCCGCATGGAGATTAGCGATGAAGCGCTTCAGGTCCTGGGCCAGTACCACTGGCCGGGCAATGTCCGCGAGCTCAAGAACGTGATCGAGCGGGTGCTGATCCTCAACCCGCGTACGCTCAGGATCGAGCGCAAGCAATTGCCGCCCTTGACGCAAAAATCCAGCTCCCGCGGCGCCGAGGAGTTCTCATCTCTGCAGGAGGCGCGCGATGCCTACGAGCGCGAATACATCCTGAAGAAAATCGAGGAGGCCCGCAACAACGTGAGCCGGGCCGCGGAATTGCTCGGCCTGGAACGCAGCCACCTCTATCGAAAGATGAAGGCGCTGGGGATCAGCGTGCGGGAGTAGAATGGCCGCGCGAGTTCTCTTTGTGGAACTCGCCGGACCTGGATGTGTCCGAAGATCGCGCTGTTCATAAATGGACGAAGGATTACGATTGCGGACAAGCCGCTGTTCCCGGCCGGCACCGGTTCTGAAAAGCGATCTTCTTGCAGGGATGTGAGTTGGGCTTGCGAAGACTAAGTCGGATCGTTGGCAAAAGAATTGCCTGTAACCTGGTCGTAAAAGTGTCTGCGGAGGCTTCCCATGGCGTATTTCGAGCGTGTTCGCGATGTGGTTTCCGGGCCGTTTAGTCCCGATGTGATCCAGCAGCGTACCAATGCCGGATGGCAGATGGTATCGATCGAGTGGCGGCGTGAGCTGCCCGACTCCGAAGCTCCGCCGGACGGCGCCTTCGGTGAAGACATTCCGTTCGGGCTGCGCATTTCCACCGACTGCAAGCGGCTGGAAGTGGACGAAGCCGAAAACAACGTCCTGCTGCTGATGATGGACCTTCTGGCCCAGGACTTTTCGTACTCCGCCATCGTGAGCGACCTCAACGAGAAGGGGTACCGGACCCGCGCTGGCAAGCCCTGGAGCCGGGTGGCGGTGTTCAACATGATGCCCCGCCTGATCGAGGTCGGGCCGCGGATCTTCAACAGCGAAGAATGGGAAAAGCGGCGCCTGCGGATGGCTCGCCGTACCGCGCCGGAACCTTAGGCAGCCGGGGTCTCAACCAAGTCTAAAGTTCGCACCCCAAAAAACGCTGTCATCCTGAGCGAACGGGGCCCCAAGCGCATTTCAGCTTGGGGTGGTGAGTCGAAAGCCTGCCCTGAGCGAAGATCGCGACAGTGATCGCAGTCGAACGGGGACCTGCTTTTCCGGAATTCAATAGGCCAACAATCTTCCCGGATGGGACGGGTTGCGCATGCCCGGAATTTTCGATGGTGGTTGCTACTTCAGGATCGGCCCCAGCGATCCCAGATTGTCGCCCAGCCGGGGGTCCACCTGGAAATCCCATACCGTCTGGTTGATTTCCGACGGGGAAATGATTTCAACCAGAGCATATTCTCCGATGAGCAGGGGCTGGGTGGGTGTGAGCTTGAGCCAGTGATTGCCCGTCATCGCTTCAACCTTCATCGGAATTGTGTCTTCGCTCTGGGTGATGTTGCCGGTGGGGCTGACGTGGATCGCGCCGACAACGCGCACCGCCCTGCGTTCATCCACCTTCACGAGAGCGAAGCCTGACTGCGGCGAGTGCGCCCCGTGCCGGCGGTTGGCCACTTCCTTGGCCCCGCTGGTGCTGACCGTTACGGCGTGGGACAGAACCTTTTCGCCCGCGTCGGTCGCGTTCAACGACACATAGATGGTGGGGTCGTTCACGTGCAGGTGAATTTTGGCATGCGCGCCGGGCAGCTCGATGCTCTCCCGTGAGCCGGCCAGGGGATTCAACGTGCTCAGGCCATGATGGGTCTTGGCGTCGATCCCGAGCTGGTTGGGCGGCAATTCCACCAGTTCCGGAGTGCCATGAAAGGTGTCCAAAGCAAAGATGCTGTCTTGGTCGGGCAATTCGAGGCCCTTGGCCACTTCCGGCATGCGCGCATTCTGCTCGGCACGCTCCGCAGCCTCCTCCTTGTCGATGCCGGAGGCCTCGGTCATGGCGTCGGAGGGATCGTCTCCACCGGTGGCCTGCTCAACGTGGTCCCGCTCCCATTTGCGGGTTGCGTCCCAATCCACGAGCGATTCAGGCAGTTCTTCCCAGTCGCCTCCCCGTTCGAGCGAGATATAACGGACGCGATCGCCCACGATCTCATATTTTCGGACCACCTGGTAGGAGCCGTCTTTGAGGATCAGGCGGTGATTGGCACCCGTCCCGGGAATGCCCTGGGGCATGGGCAAAGGCTTGTGGGTCTGCGCCATCGTTGCCAGCCCCGCCAGAAACAGGCAGGCGATTGCAGTTCCCACCGCTCGCCGTAACTTACCCAGATAGCTCATGGCCGTCTCTCAGTTTAGACGGAGACAACCATTGGATGGTGGGCGATGCTTTCAAAACGGCCGTTTCCGCGTCTCAGTAACGTACCTCTATCGCGGATCCGGGCATCGAAATCTGTGTATTCTTAAGGCAGGGATGTTGCTAACAGGCATTCAGTCAGGCCAGCCGAGCGAGCGCCGGGGAGGGCCGGGAGCGATTGCTCCGCGGACCGCCAGAGCACGAACCTGTGCGGTAGCAACGGTCGTGTGCCTCCTCCTGCTGGCCTTGCTGGCGGTCGTCCAGATCGCCCACGTTCATCCCCTCGAAAGCGATGCGGACCACTGTCCACTGTGCATCGTCATGCACGC
Organism: Occallatibacter sp.; assembly: GCA_036489245.1. Taxonomy (GTDB): domain Bacteria; phylum Acidobacteriota; class Terriglobia; order Terriglobales; family Acidobacteriaceae; genus Telmatobacter. Next base: position 11,882 of record DASXGD010000331.1, read on the forward strand.
GGTGGCCCCGGTTGCCGTCGCTGCGGCGGTCATTATCCTGGTGCAGGTTGGAACGCCTGCGCCGGTGATCCAGTCGCGCGCGGTCATTCGACCGTGGCACCCGACCTTATTCACGCGGCCGCCGCCCTTCGCCCTCTAGCGGCGCCGTATCTGTTTTCATTTCAGCTCATCGTTGTTCCCGTTGCCGTCCGTAGCGGTGGCATCCCCTTTATCTCCAGCAGCTGATCGGAAATCGACTGGCGCCCTCATCAGGCGGCCGCACGCCTCTCCGGCGCGGCTCGGTTCTGCACCATTCAGCCAAATGTTGGAGGTCCCGCATGCCATTCGTTCCCGGCACACGTTTTCGTTTTACATTTCTGCTCGCTTTTGCCTTGTCGCCGGCCTTTGCCGTGGCGGCCCAAAACGGCAATTCCGCCCCCGTCCATGGCGCCGTGACTGACCCAACCGGCGCCGTGATCCCGGGCGCCACGGTCCATTTGACCAACCCGGTCAGCGGACTGGACCGCACCGCAACCACCGACGCGGCCGGACAATTCGAAATTCCCAATGTCCCGTTCAACAATTACCAGGTTGCCGTCACGGCCACCGGGTTTGCCCCCTTGCGCCAGGCTGTCGATATCCACTCGGTGGTGGCAACCACCGTGAACCTGGTTCTGCAGATTGCCGCGGCCAGCCAGACCGTTACGGTCGAAGCCAGCGCCAGCGACCTGGTGGAGAACGACCCGACGTTTCACACCGACGTGGATCGCGACCTGTTCATCAAGGTGCCGCTGGAGAGTCAGTCTTCCTCCCTCAGTTCCCTGGTGACGGCGACCACGCCCGGAGTCTCAGCCGACTCCAATGGCCTTTTCCATGGCCTGGGCGATCACGCGTCCAATTCCTTTTCGGTCGACGGGCAGTCCATCACCGACCAGCAGAGCAAGACCTTTTCCAACCAGCTGCCCTCCAACTCCATTCAGTCGATTGAAGTCATCGATGGCGCACCGCCGGCCGAATATGGCGGCAAAACCAGCCTCGTGATCGTGGCCACCACCCGCTCAGGCCAGGGTGTGTCGAGACCGACCGGGAGCATTTCCAGTTCGTACGGGACTTTTGGCTCGTCGACGGGAGCTTTCGACCTCGCATACGGAGGAAAGGACTGGGGCAATTTCGTGGAGATGGACGGCCTCAACACCGGCCGTTTTCTCGATCCGCCGGAGTTCCATGTCTTTCATGCCAGGGGCAACGAAGAGAATGCCTTTGATCGCATCGATTTCGCGTTTTCCGGCGCGGACTCCATGCACCTGGATCTCAACTACAGCCGCTCGTGGTTTCAGACGCCCAACGCCTACGACAATCTCAACGTTCAGAATGTGGTCGCGGGCGGTGCGACGGCGAGCCCGGTGATTGCCGGGGTGGGCAATACCGATCAGCGTTCGCAGATCGAGACCTTCAATATCTCGCCCACCTATACCCGGGTGGTCAGCAACAATTCGGTCTTCAACCTGGGCGCGTTCGTGCGCAAAGACTTCTATCACTATTACCCTTCCGGCAATCCGCTGGCCGACCGCGGCCCCGCCAACCTGCAGACATCGTCGATCGCCCAGGGCCGGACACTGATGAATGCCGGCGCCCATTCCGACCTTTCCTATGACCGCGGCATCCACGCCTTCAAATTCGGCGTCCTATACGCGCAAACATTCCTGCGCGAGAACGACAGCCTGGGCGTAGTTGATCCCCTGTATCCCTCCAGTGCCCCGTGCGTGGATGGGAGCGGCAATCCGCTCCCGGGCTACTCGGATCCAGGGCAATGTGCAGCCGGAGGAGCAGCCGCGAATCCCAATTATCTGCCGGTGCTGGCGCCCTATGACTTCACGCGCGGCGGCGGATACTACCTCTACCGTGGCCGTGCCGACATCAAGGAACTCGGGCTCTATGTCCAGGACCAGATCAAGGCCGGCAACTGGACCTTCAATGTAGGAATTCGCGGCGATTTATATAACGGGCTCACCGCTGCCAGCCAGGCCGAACCGCGGTTCGGCGTCTCGTATAACCTCAAGCCGTCGGGCACGGTGATGGGCGTCTCCTACGCGCGCACCCTGGAGACGCCATTCAATGAAAACCTGGTGCTGTCGAGCGAGGGCTGCCAGGACGCCGTGCTTGCTCCGTTGCTCAACTGCACTCCGGGTGTCGCCAGTACCCAACAGCCCGGCTATCGCAACGAATTTCACGCCAGCCTGCAGCAGGCGGTCGGCAAGAACGTGGTGGTGAGCGGCGAGTACATCTGGAAATACACCCACAATGCTTTCGATTTCAGCGTCCTTGGCAATACGCCCATCACCTTCCCCATCAATTGGCACAACTCCAAGATTCCGGGCTATGCACTGCGGGTCAATGTGCCGGGATACCACAACTTCAGCGCTTACTCGGTAATGTCGTCGGTGGCCGCGCGGTTTTTCCCGCCACAGGTTGCGGGCGCGGGAGCGACGGTGGGCCAGACCGGGTTGCCATTCCGTATCGATCACGACGAGAAGTTCAACCAGACCACCCACGCGCAATACACCCTTGCCCGCGGCAAGTACCTGAACGGACTTTGGGCCGGGTTCAACTGGCGGTTTGATTCCGGACAGGTGGCCGGATCGGTCCCCTGCTATAACCCCCTGTCGAATGACCCCAATAGCGCCTGTGGGGATACATCGACGACGCTGAATGGCGCTCCCGCTGTCGATCTGAGCGGGCTTACCGCGGACCAGGAGTTCCAATCCGGCCTGATGTGCAACGGCATAAGGGCAACGCCGGGCAATGGCCTGCCGGCGGTGTGCGCGGCGTCGCAGTTCAGTTCTTCGCTGGTGAAAATTCCCGCCCCGGGTACCGGCAACAACGACCACAACCCGCCCCGCATTGCTCCCCGGAACCTGTTCGATGCCTCGGTGGGCAAAGATAACCTGTTCCGCGCCGACCGCTACAAGGTGAACCTGGACCTGACCGCCGTCAACATGACCGACACATTTGCCTTGTATAACTTTCTGTCCACCTTCAGCGGTACGCACTACGTTACGCCGCGCGCGTTGACGGCGAAGATCACGCTGAATTTTTAGCCCGTCCCTTGTGGCTGCTGTTATGAAGCGCGCGCTCCTTGGCCTGTCTCCGCGTCTCACACGATCACGGGAGACTCGGATGGGCAACGCGGGCTATCGCAATTCCTGAGTAACTCTATCCCGAAGTCGCCCAACTCCAGTCGACGCGACCTCAGGGAGCGGCGACCTCGGACAAAACTGAAAAGGCCACACCACCTCAGGAATCGCCGTAGATCCGTGCCGAAGCCCGAGCCTCATCCCGGCACAAAATCGCCCGCGTTTTGCATTTAGTTTTGAGCCGTTTTGCCACACTGGAGGGGGGAAGAAAGGATCGAAGTGCGGACTCAGGCAGAACCCACGGCACCCAAAGCAATTCCGTTTCGTTATGAACCCTCCAGAAGCCCAAAACGGCCGTTTTGGACCGTTTATATTTGCGGAATTGCGACCATATCCACAGTATGTTCAGTAACTTGCAGATGATGATTCGAGCAAAATGAGGGTACCCCTCCCCCCCGGTACTGTGAAACTGTGAGTCGATCGTCTCGACCAGGCACGATTCAAGCCTTTGAGACTTGCCAGAAGGCGTTCCGACCCTGCTCACGAGTCAGGAGAGAGCCAGCAACGCCTTGCGCAAGGCGCCCGGATCGCCGGGGAGGTGCTGTTCTATTTCTTTATGGACCCGGTTCCACGTGGGAAGCGCCCCGGCGAGAAGCTTGCGGCCCTCGTCCGTGAGAATCAGGACGCGGCTGCGCCGGTCGGAGGGGTCGGATGCGATTTCCACCAACCCACGGCGTTCGAGCGGCTTGAGTGCCGCCGTCAGGGTGGTCCGGTCCATGGCCAGCAGGGACGCAACTGGTCCCATGGGGGGAGGAACGGGGCGATTCAGCGACATCAAAATGGAGAACTGCCCATTCGTGAGTCCGAATGGGCGCAACGCTTCATCGAAACAACGTGCCAGGGTGCGCGCGGCCCGCTGCACGTGAAGACAAAGGCAGGAGTCTCGCACCATAATGGTGGATTCGTACGGAAGTACGTTTGCGCTTGACACGGGAGAAGACTAGTTGATATCAACGTATTCGTCAACTTGATTCTTTCCCCAACTCCAGGAAGCTCTCCACGAATTCTTCTAAGCGTGGGAAGAGCCAAAATTTCTTGGACGATTTGTCGAATTTCGCTTCCACCGTTCGTCGTTATATTGAAAGCAACTCCCGAGTGCTCGGAGGTCACCGATGCCATTCCTGCGTGATTTGAAGATCGCGTTTCGTTCGCTGGCGCGCGTGCGCGCGTTGTGGTTCACCGTAGCCGTCACACTGGCGCTGGGCATCGGCGCCAATGCCGCGATCTTCACGGTGGTCCGCGCCGTGCTCCTTCGGCCATTGGCCAATCGGGATGAAGACCGGCTGCTCTATGTGCGACAGAGCGCTCCCGGCCTTGGCGTCCCCAATGCGACGTTTTCGATCCCGGAGATTCAGGACATGGGGGCCGGGCTGAAGAGCATCACCAAGCTGGGCACATTTTCAGAGATCGACTTTACCGTCGTGGGGCTGGGCACTCCGCGGGAGATTCCCGCTGGAGTGGTCGACGGGAATTACTTCGAAGTGATGGGACTGCGCCCTGTACTTGGACGCTTATTGGGTCCGTCCGACGACGGCCAGAATGCGCCCGGCGCGGTGGTGCTGACCTACTCGTTCTGGAAGTCGGAACTGCATTCCGATCCCAGCGTGCTGGGAAAGACCGTACGGCTCGAGAGCGGACTGGGCGCGCGCGGCGCGACGGTGGTCGGGGTGCTGGAACCATCGGTGCCGTATCCGGTGGCAACCGAGATCATCGCCAACGTGGTGACCAGCCCGCATCACCTCTCGGCAACCATGGTCACCGGCCGCGAACACCGCATGACCGAAGTCTTCGGAAGGCTGGCGCCGGGGGCGACTGTAGAGGCTGCTCGCGCCGAGTTGCGCAGCGTCTACGGCGCGATGATCTCCGCGCATCCTGAAGTGTACAAACCCGAGGACCATTTCCAGATCGACGTCAAGCGCATGCATGACCAGATCAATTCGCAGGCGAATACCATCTTGTGGGTTCTGTTTGGCGCGGCGGGCCTGCTGTTTGTGATCGCGAGCTCCAACGTTGCCAACCTGGTTCTGGCGCGGACCGTGCGCCGGGACGGGGAACTCGCCATTCGCTCGGCGCTGGGCGCGAGCAGCCAGGTCCTGCGCCGCTCATTGCTGGCGGAAAGTCTGGTCCTGTGCGGGAGCGGGGCAGTGGCGGCGGTTCTGATCGCGGTTCCGATGGTGGCGGTGCTGGGCCGGTATGCGGCCCGGTTCTCGGTGCGCGCCCGCGACCTGTCGCTCGATTTCAGCCTGGTGTGGTTTGGAATCGGCCTGGCCTTGATCGCGGCAGTTTTCCTGGCTTACATTCCGCGGCTGCCGTCGCCCGATGCTCCCCAGGGAGGGCTGAGCACTCGCGGCACCCGCGTCACGGGGGGGAGCAACCGGCGCCTTCGCGTTTTCGCCGTGATCCAGATCATGGCCTCGTTCGTCCTGCTGGCCGGCGCCTCCGTGCTGATGAAGACGCTCTTCGTTCTCGAACAGAGCCGGCCGCCTTTCGGCTCCGGCAATGTCCTGGCAATCAATCTGCCCGTGATGTCGTATGGGAAGACTCCCGAGCAGGTTCAGGACTTCTATCGCGATGTAAAGGCCCGCGTCGGCAGCCTGCCGGGCGTGGATCATGTCGCCTCCGGTTTCAGCGTCCCCTGGCGCGACGAGCGGGGGCTCAGCATCAATTTCGCGTTTGCTGCCCAGGGGGCAAAAACCAGAAACGACAAGGTCGACTACAGGGCCAATTATCGCTCCGTGTCTCCCGGCTTTTTCGAAACCATGGGCGTACCCATTGTCCAGGGTCGCGACTTCAACGACGGCGACAAGGAAGGGAAGGAACGCGTCGTGATCGTGAGCCAGAGCCTGGCGCAGGCGCTGTACCCGGGGCAGAATGCGCTCAATCGCCACCTGTGGTGGACCGATGGGGTGATGAAGTTTATCGGCATCAGCTACGAGCCGCGGCGGATCGTCGCCGTGGTGCCTGACTTCGATGATGAAAACCTGATCCCGGCGCCGGCCATGACCATCTATCAACCCACGAACCAGGAGGGATGGAATGGGCGCCTCTTCGTGCGCGCCAAGGGCGATCCATACCTGCTTGTACCGGCGATCACCCGCACGATTCATGAAATGTCGGCCGACCAGCCGGTGGAGCGAGCCAGCACCCTGGGCGATGCGCGTGCCGAAGTCCTCACGCCCGACAAGCTGAATGCCATCGTGTTTGGCGGATTCGCCGCCGTCGCGCTCCTCATTTCCGTGGTGGGGGTGGCGGGCGTCCTTGCCTTCTCGGTGAGCGGACGCACGCGCGAGTTTGGCATTCGCATGGCGTTGGGCGCCCAGCCGCGGAATATCCTGACCGACGTTCTTGTGGAAGGCGTAGTGATGGCGGCGCTGGGGGTGGCGGCGGGAGTGGTGTTGAGCTTTGTGTTGGAACGTATCGCCGGCAGATACCTTGCCGATCTGCATCAGGCGGGCGCACTGGCGTTCATTGCCTCGGCGGCGCTGATCCTGGTCGCCGCTCTGATCGCGTCCGCGGCGCCGGCGGCCCGGGCCGCCCATGTGAATGCGGTGGAGGCCTTGAGGGCAGAGTAGTCCGGCCGCGCGAATGGCTCGGTCGGGTTACGCCGCGGCCGGCGCGATTATTTCTCGCTGTCCAGCACGCGCATCTGGTGTTCGTCGTAGCGAGTGCCGGCAACAGCGTCCGCCGGAACGGCGGCCTCGAGGGCTGCAATGTCTTCCCGGGAGAGCTTCAAATGCAGGGCGCCGAGGCTCTCCTTGAGCTGGGCCCTCGTTCGAGCTCCGATCACCGGTACGATCGACTCCTTTTTTTCGAGAACCCAGGCAATAGCGAGTTGTACCTGGGTGACGCCTTTACCTGCTGCGATCTCCCGGAGCCGGTCAACCATGCGCTGATTGCTGGCCAGGTTGTCGCCGGTAAAGCGCGGCAGCCAGGCGCGGAAGTCTCCTGAAGCCGCCGGCTGGGAGCTGGAAAGCAGACCCCGCGATAGCACGCCATACGCCGTGGTTGCGATCCCGAGTTTGTCGAGAGCGGGAAAGATGGCGGTCTCCGGTCCGCGGCTGACCAGTGAATACTCAATCTGCAGGTCAACGACGGGATGCACGGCGGCTGCGCGGCGAATCGTCTCCGGACCTAACTCCGACAGACCCACATAGCGTACGTAGCCGGCCTTAATGAGGTCGGCGACGGCGCCTACCGTGTCCTCGATGGGGACGCGGGGATCGAGGCGCGCGGGGCGGTAGATGTCGATGTAGTCGACGTCCAGGCGCTTCAGGGAATAGGCGAGGGCGGTCTTCACGGCGGCCGGCCGTGCGTCATAGCCTAGCCAGGCCCCGTCCGGGCCGCGCTGGGCGCCGAATTTCACCGAGATCAGGACCTGGTCGCGCACCAGGCGCAGCGCCCGGCCCACCAGCATCTCGTTGTGCCCCATGCCGTAGAAGTCGCCGGTATCGATCAGGTTGACCCCGGCGTCGATGGCCGCGTGGATCGTGGCCAGGCTCTCCGCCTCGTCGGTCGGACCGTACATCCCGCTCATGCCCATGCAGCCAAGGGCAATGGGATAGACCTTGGGACCGGCGGTGCCGAGGCTTCGGAATGGCAAGGTGTAGCTTCCCATAGGTGATGATCTCTTTCAGCCAGCATGGTAGGCCGGACGGGTGGGACGGGGCAAATCTGGGAACACAAGGGCGGCGTTCGCGCTCTCCCACCACGGCGACGTCCGCCAACGTCGCCATAAACAGGCACCCAAAGTCTAATCTGGCACTGAGAATCTGTTATCCGTCACGGTTACTCCGCAGAGATTCGGTACCGAATTTCCACTTTCATCGCCGCTCCAACTCTGCCATACTTGATTGTGCCCACCAGGTACGGCCAATCCCAACATTCCAATTCAGAGGTTGCATCGATGTCGGCAAAGTATGTCTTTGTGACGGGCGGCGTTGTGTCCAGTTTAGGCAAGGGTCTTGCCGCGGCT